>JAEDOE010000192.1 GCA_016302095.1 Anaerovibrio sp.
CTTTGACCGAGTATTCTCCTTTGAAGCCGGAGCTGGTCAAGGGCGTTGACCTGGTTATTGTCCGGGAGCTGGTAGGCGGCATTTACTTCGGTGACAAGTGCGAGTCCGAGGAATTCAACGGCACTGAGCGTGCCTGGGATCTGGAGAATTATTCTATTCCTGAGGTGGAGCGCATTGCCAAGCTGGCTTTTGAGACCGCCCGCTTGCGCCGGGGCAAGGTCACTTCCGTGGATAAGGCGAATGTGCTGGCAACCTCACGCCTGTGGAGGCGCACGGTGGCAGAGGTGGCAAAGGATTATGACGATGTGGAGCTGAATAATCTCTACGTTGACAATACTGCCATGCAGCTGGCTGTCCGCCCGACTCAGTTTGATGTTATCGTGACCGGCAATCTCTTTGGCGATATTCTCAGTGACGAGGCTGCGGTGATTGGCGGCTCTATTGGCATGATGCCGTCTGCTTCCATCGGTGAATGTACCAGTCTCTATGAGCCAATTCACGGTTCTGCACCGGATATCGCAGGCAAGGGCATTGCCAATCCTATTGGTACGATTCTGTCTGCGGCTATGCTGCTGCGTTATTCCCTGCAGGAGGAGGCTGCTGCCAAGGCAATCGAGGATGCTGTGGATGCAGCTCTGGCTGAGGGCTGGCGTACTGCTGATTTGTGGCATGAGGGCTTTAAAAAGGCAAATACCGAGGATATGACCAGGGCTGTACTGGCACATATCTGATGTTGTTTTTACAGAAGTTTTAATGAGGGGGGCCTGCCCATGAATGGAGCTCAGGTAATCGTAAAAATTCTGCAGGAGCAAGGGGTTGACACGCTGTTTGGCTATCCGGGCGGCATGATTCTCCCTTTATATGATGCACTGTATGATGCAAAAAATATCAATCAGATTTTGACTACTCACGAACAAAATGCGGCTCATGCTGCTGACGGATATGCCCGTGCTACCGGCAAGGTAGGCGTGTGCATTGCCACCTCCGGCCCGGGGGCTACCAACCTGGTGACAGGGCTGGGAACGGCATTTATGGATTCTATTCCTGTGGTTGCCTTTACAGGTCAGGTGGATACAGGGCTTTTGGGCAGGGACTCCTTTCAGGAAATCGACATCATGGATGTGACCATGCCTGTGACAAAGCACAATTACAAGGTCAAGGACCCGAAGGCGCTGGCTGCTACTGTCCGGGAGGCTTTTCGCCTGGCAAGGCATGGCCGTCCGGGTCCTGTGCTGGTGGATATTCCCCGGGATATTTTGCTGAATCCGGCTCCTTTTTATGCTGACGATACGCCTGTGAAGGAACCTGGCACCCCGGACGCTGATTTCAAGATTTGCGTGGCAGAGGCGGCGGAGGTAATCTGCCAGGCGAAGCAGCCGGTGATTATTTCCGGCGGCGGTGTCATCAATGCAGGTGCTTCCAGGGAGGTAGTTGCTTTTGCAGAGCATTACAACCTGCCGGTAGTGTTTACCCTGATGGGCATTGGCGGCGTGCCTAGCGAGCATCCCAATGTGCTGGGTTTTGCCGGTATGCACGGCACCAAGGCTGCCAACAATGCCGTGGCAAATGCGGATTTGATTATTTCCCTGGGCAGCCGTTTTGCTGACCGCCAGACAGGCAATCTTGACAAGTACACGGTTGGAACCAAGTTTATCCATGTGGATATTGACCCGGCAGAAATTGACAAGAATATTGCCAGCTCTATAGGGCTGGCTGGCAAAATGCAGACTATTCTCGCCATGCTGATGCAGCGTGAGCCTGTGTCCAAGCTGGAGGACTGGTGGAAGAAAATCCGCGGCTGGCGCTGCGAGTATGCCTATGACTATCATGTGTCCAGGCTTACTGTGCCTTGGGCGATGAATTATGTGGCAAAGGCTACCAGCAGCCAGGAATTTGCTTTTGCTACAGATGTAGGCCAGCATCAGATGTGGTGTGCCCTCCATCTGAAGGTGAAGGAGCCAAGGACATGGTTTACCTCCGGCGGCTTGGGGACCATGGGCTTTGGCCTGCCTGCGGCTATGGGTGCCCAGGTTGCCTATGAGAACAGCGGCAGCGAGAGGCGCGTAGTGCATGTGGCTGGCGATGGCGGCATCAAGATGACCGGCAATGAGTATTATACCATTGCCAGGCTGAATCTGCCGATTATCTCCATCATTGTGAATAACAGCAGCTTGGGCATGATTCGCCAGCTGCAGAAGGTGAATTATAAGGAAAGATACATTGCCTGCGAGCTGGACTATCCAATGGATTATGCAGCCTATGCCAGGAGCTTTGGCATAGAGGCGGAAAATGTGGATTCCACTGAGGGCTTTGCAGAGGCATTTCAGCATGCCATGGCTGAGCGCAGGCCGTATGTTATCGTGATGAACATCCACAGGAGCTTTGTGGAGCCGATGATCAAAGGCGGTGCCAGGATTAATGAGTTCGTGGATTTCAAGTAATGGAAGATACATACGAATAAATATAAGTAAATGTAAATAGGATGCCAACAAAAGAGGACAGCCGTGGGAAAAGCTTTTCCGCAGCTGTCCTTTTTTTCATGTGCATATATGCGGTATTCCGGCATGTATGCATGTATTGCACCATTAGCTGATGGTTATGGGGATATGGGGGGTTATTTTTTGAGCTTTGCCTCATAGAGTTCCTCAAAGAGCTGGCAGGCATCCATGATGCAGTCAGGGCAGGAGCGGAGGACTTTGCCTGTGCCAGCTCCTTTTAATTCGTGGCAGAGGACGGAGCCGTTCTGAGCCTTGAAGCGTTCCAGGATTTCCCGCCCCAGGGCATAGGTCTGAGCCTTGGTGGAAGGGTGCTCCAGGTCGCCGCAGCTGTTCAGGAGACCGATAAGGGCTATGGCACCGCTGATGGCACCGCAGGTTCCCTGCATATTGCCGCCGCCCAGGCCGAAGCCCTCCGTGATTTTAAATAGCTGCTCCGGTGCTATGTCAACTAAATCTGCATAGGTAAGTGCTACAGACTGGGCACAGTTGTAGCCAAGGTTGTGTTTTTCGATGGCAATTGTCTTTCTGCTTTCCATGATATGCGTGTTTCTCCTTTTTTAGATTAGTATTGTAAGGCTGTAGTTTCGTATACAGCTTTATAGGCATTTTTGCTGTATACCTCCTGTGGATAAAATTATATCACATTTTTTCTGGAAAAGCAGGAAAATCAGCTGTGCATGTAGAATTTTAATCACAAGGGGTAAAACATGTTTTAGCCTGCCTGTGTGTGCAGGGGATGGGGCAGTCAGCCGGATAGGTGGTGGGAGCAATGGAATATTATAAGGTACTGGAGACCTTCGGTCAGCTGGCCCTGGCATGTGTGCTGGGGGGCATGATCGGCTATGAGCGTCAGTCAAGGCGCAAATCAGCAGGGCTGCGCACGAATATACTGGTGTGCCTTGGCTCATGCCTGATTATGATGATGTCCTATGAGATCTATAGGCAGGTGGAGGGCATGACCAATGCGGATCCCGCCCGGCTGGGGGCGCAGGTGGTCAGCGGCATCGGTTTTCTGGGTGCCGGTGCCATCATGAAGGAGGGGC
>JAEDOE010000193.1 GCA_016302095.1 Anaerovibrio sp.
CCATCTCACGTTTGATCCTGTTGGCTGCATCCTGATAAGACTTTCTGCCTGAAGCAGACTGCTCTCTTCCCGCAGCATTCATTCCATTCAGAGAATCCTTCAGAGCATTCTGAAATCCATCCACAGTCTGATTGACCACATTTGTGATCGTAGCACTCAGCTGAGAAAAGTCCTGCCGGTCTACAGCATCCTGCACGAGATTTTTTATTTCTTCACCGGCTTCATACCAGTCATTTTTATCCATTTTAGCTTCCTCATAATAATATTTGTTATGTTATGTCTTACCTGTGTATCCGAGTATAGCACAATCCAAATTATCATACAAGAAATTTCATATGATATAAAAGCTGAATAGAGAAACTTCGTTCAGATACCACTGTCCCGCGAGGGTTTTCGTAAGAAAATCCCGGGTTTTGAAAGCAAAAATCCATTTGCGAAGCAAATTTTGCATGGATTTTTGCTCGTTACTGGAACGGAGTGAACAGTAACGAAACTTCCGTACAGAAAAAGCCCTTCCGTCTCCCGGAAGGGCTCTCTGTATCTTTCTCTCCGTATTTTTACTTACCAGTATCTTCTGGCAGATACCGGAGTTCTATAACCATAATCAGAAATGATAATTCCTGTATTGGAGTTGCTTGCATGTACTACCTGTCCGTTGCCCATGTAGATCGATACGTGACCGATTCCGCCGCTTCCCTCATAGAAGAGAAGGTCTCCGGCCTGAATGCTTCCAAGATCTACCGGTGTACCGCTGCCAGACTGAGAAGCTGCCGTACGCGGAAGACTGATCCCGAAGTTGGCAAAAACAGACTGAGTAAATCCGGAACAATCAGCTCCGTTTGTCAGGCTGGTGCCGCCCCATACATAGGGATTACCCACAAACTGAGTTGCAAAATTCACAATCGACTGTCCAGTACCGGATGATGCTGCCGCCTGCTCCGCTGCTGCCTGCTCTGCTGCTGCCTGTTCTGCTGCTGCCTGTTCTGCTGCTGCCTGTTCTGCCGCCGCCTGCTCCGCTGCCGCCTGCTCTGCTGCTGCCTGTTCTGCTGCTGCCTGCTCCGCTGCCGCCTGCTCTGCTGCTGCCTGTTCTGCCGCCGCCTGCTCTGCTGCTGCCTGTTCTGCCGCCGCCTGCTCCGCTGCCGCCTGTTCTGCCGCCGCCTGCTCTGCTGCTGCCTGCTCCGCCGCTGCCTGTTCTGCTGCCAGCTGCGCCGCATATGCTGCATCTGCCTCGGCCTGGGCTGCTGCATCTGCTGCCGCCTGTGCTTCCAGATATGCCTGATATTCAGCCTCAGCCTGTGCTGCCGTATCATATACTGCCTGCTCATCTGCCTGCTGTGTGGCTGCATCTGCTGCTGCCTGAGCATCCAGATATGCCTGATACTGTGCGTCTGCCTGAGCCTGGGCATCGGAAGATGCCTGCTGCTGCTCTGCCGCCGCCTGCTCTGCTTCCAGCTGTGCCTGATACTGTGCGTCCGCTGCCGCCTGCTGCTCTGCCGCTGCCTGTGCCTGATATTCTGCATCCCAGGCTGCCTGCTGTGCCGCCGCTGCCGCCTGCTCCGCTGCTGCCTGTGCCTGATACTGCGCGTCCCAGGCTGCCTGCTGTGCTGCTGCCTCCTGAGCTGCCAGTTCCGCTGCATACGCTTCCTCAGCCGCTCTCTGCTCTGCCTCCTGCTGTGCAAGATAATCCAGCCACTCCTGATCCAGTCTTGCCTGCTCTTCTTCCAGAGTCTCACCTGTCGCATAATATGTATCGTAATCTACATAGTAAGCATTAATATATCCATACTGGTCATCTCCGAGAGCTACTTTCATCCAGTCTCCCTCATAAGATACGACCTCCAGCTCATCTGAATTATAAGCCATACCTACAGACTCAGAATCCTCTGTCGGCTCTGAACGGATCATCAGAGCTTCCGGATGTACAGTAGCTACATTGTATCCTACCTCATTGGCAATCGCCTCAGCGTCAGATCCCGTAGCAAAATAATCTGCTCTTACATAGCCCGTCGCATTACCTGACTGTACTTCATACCAGTCTCCTACCTGTGCCAGAATCGTAACACAGCCGTCATTGTAGATCTTGCCGACCACATCACTATCTGTACTGGCACCACTGCGGATATTAATATACTCATCACACTGAGCAAATGCAAGCGTACCGCTCATACTGGTATCTACTACAGGCTCTGTCTCCTGGGCTTCTGTCTGGACAGGAGCCTCAGTCTCTGCCTGCTCCTCTGCCGGGACAGATTCCTCTGCTGCTGGCTCCTCTGTCGGAGCTGATGTCTCCGCTGCTGTTTCTTCAGTCTGAGCAGGTGTCTCTGCTGCTGTTTCCTCAGTCTGGGCAGATGTCTCAACTGCTGATGCCTCTGTCTCTGCCGCTTCCCCGGTCTGGACAGATGCCGGCTCTTCCGCTTCTGCTTCCTGGACATTTTCCGTCTGCTCTGATACTTCAGCCTCTCCCTCTGTCTGATAGGAAGGAGCTACATGCTGAACATCGGAATCCTCCCATCCTGCTGTCTCCGCTTCAAATGAAGCTGATCCAAACCCTGCAAGAGGCGCATCCTTACTGGCCAGAGCAACCATTCCTGTATTTGTAATTGTCATACCTGCCGCCAGACAACATGCTGCAAACTTCAATGTTTTCCTGTTCATTACTTATCTCAACCTCCAAAAATGCCTGAAATATTTCAAATCGTCTTTATTTATTACGAATTTATTACATTTGAGCTGATGCAATCATAACAAATAATACGTTCTGTGTCAAGCATAATCCATATTTTTTTAATTTTTATGCAGAGATAAGTAATAATTTTGTAATCATTTGGAATATATGTCAGATACAGGCATGTTTTTATTCCTGATTCAGGTATTCCTGTACAGACATTACTGCATTTGCGCCGTCAGCAACGGCTGTCACGATCTGTCTCAGACGCTTTTTTCTTAAATCTCCGACTGCAAATATCCCGGGAACGCTTGTCCTGCAGCTTTCATCTGCCACAATGTATCCATCTTTATCAACTTGTAACATTTCTGTAATTATTTGGCTGTCCGGCACAGTCCCCACCGCAATAAATACGCCGTCTACATCCAGCAGCCTTTCTTTTCCGGTCAATAAATCAATCAGCTCAAGACACTCCAGGTGATCATCTCCTACGATCTTCTGAACCGTCATATTCCAGAGAAATTCTACATTTTTACATTCTTTTAATTTCTTCTGCAGACTGACTGCCGCCCTCATTTCATCTCTCCGGTGAATCAGATACACCTTCTCACAGACCCTTGCCAGAAAAAGAGCATCCTCCACAGCAACGTCTCCGCCGCCCACAACAGCTACTTTCCTGTTTTTAAAGAAAGCCCCGTCACAGGTTGCGCAATATGACACTCCCATTCCTGTCAGCTCTTTTTCACCTGGCACCCCGAGTTTCCTGTGAGATGCCCCCATCGCAAGAATTACAGTACGTGCACGATATTCTTCTTCCTCTGTATAGATCACTTTTATTCTTCCGTGATCCT
>JAEDOE010000194.1 GCA_016302095.1 Anaerovibrio sp.
CCGCTGAGCTTTACTGCCACATAGGTCAGGATATCCACCGGATTTGCCACAATCAAAAGTATACCCTTGAAATTTCTCTTGGCGATCTCAGGAATAATGCTCTTAAAAATGTTTACATTCTTGTGTACCAGATCCAGCCTGGTCTCGTTCGGCTTCTGGTTGGCACCGGCAGTTACCACAATCACGGCTGCATCGGCAATATCATCATAGCCGCCTGCATAAATCTTCATCTGGCCTGCAAAGGAAATGCCATGGGCAATATCCATTGCCTCGCCCTCTGCCTTTTCCATATTGGCATCCAGCAGCACCATCTCGGAAAACAGCTTGCTCTGCATCAGGGTAAAGGCAGCAGCAGAACCGACAAAACCGCACCCTACAATAGCTACTTTTCTTGCATTAACACTCTGACTCATTGAACATCCTCCTATCCTAACCTAACAGCAATAACTGATATTTATATTTTATCCTTTTGTCAGGATAAATTCAATTATAAGTTGAAAAAATCCTCATATAATCGGGAAAAATATTCTTCCTAAGATTCTTAAGCAGATTTTCTCTTGTGAGTGTACTTTTTCATAAATATCGGTTATAATATTATACATAGAAAAGGAGAGATTAACTTGACTGAAGTATATTTGTTTGCAATTTTCTGGCTGTGCTTGTCCGGCTACAGCCTGTTCATTACCCTGAAAAAGGATTTGGACGAGGAGGACAGGGACTTCTTCGATGAGCTGATGGAAATGGAACGCTTTATTCCCCCTGCCGCCATCGCCAAGATGATTATTGCCTTCGGCATAGGCATGCTTGCCATTGACATCATGGGCTTTTATCTCGCCTATTATCATGCCTATGTAAATGTAAACGGCATTCTCTACCGCATCATGTTCTTTTTCGCCTGTGCCTGTGTTTTCATTACAGACCAGACCATTGCCATGCGCTACACCGTCCGCATCAGCTCTGCCATCAGGAAGCTGGAGGACAAGCCGGATGTGCTGCGCCGCTGGATTGACATGAACGAGCCAAATACAAAGACGCTTGCCATACTGTCCGCCATTACCAAGTTCACCATAGCATTGCAGCTGGCTCTGTTTACTGTGGTGTCTTCGTTTTTCCTCTAAGCGGCACTGCTGATGCTTTCCTGCCGTGCCATAGGATGCCACGGGCTCCCTGCTTCGCCTTTTCGTGCCATGGGATGCCATGCTTTGCCTTTTCCTTGGCTATGACACACTTTAGCAATGAAAAGGGATATCTTTATCTCTTTTTGTAGGATTCATAAATAAAAATTCACAAAAAAGGAGGAGAGTATTATGAATCTGTCAGTAAAAATCCTAATTTCCCTGGTATTGTCCGTCATCGTAGGATTGATAGCAGGTGCTGAGGGACTGCCATTCATCAAATGGTGGATTGCCCCTATCGGTACTATGTTCATCAACCTGATCAAGATGGTCATCGTGCCGGTGGTGTTCACATCACTGGTTGTGGGCATGACCAGCCTGGGTGACCTGAAAAAGCTGGGACGCATCGGTATCAAGACCATCCTGATTTACCTCTGCACCACGGCAATCGCCATCATTATCGGCTTTGCCGTAGCCGGTGTGGGACATCCCGGCATCGGCCTGGAGATGGCTGCCGGCGAAGCGGTAAAGGTCAAGGAAGCACCGTCCATCATGCAGGTGCTGGTTGCCATGATTCCTACCAATCCTGTGGCCTCCATGGCCAAGGCTGACATCCTGCCTATCATCATCTTTGCCCTGTTCGTAGGCGTGGGCATCCTGCAGGTAGGCGGCAAGAAGGCGCAGATCCTTATCGACTGGTTCGATGCGGCTGCCGAGGTCAGCTACAGGATTATCAACATCGTTATGAGCCTGGCTCCTATCGGCGTGTTCTGCCTGCTGCTGCCTGTTGTGGCTGCCAATGGCCCGAAGGTGCTGCTGCCTCTGCTGTCAGTAATCGCCTGCATGGCTATCGGCTCCGCCATTCATGCCGTGGGTATCTACTCCATGATGGCTCGCGTATGGGGCGGTCATTCCCCTGTAAAATTCTTCAAGGGCATGACCGAGGCAATGCTGATTGCCTTCACCACCTGTTCTTCTGCAGCAACCCTGCCGATCAACATGAAGAACTGCCAGGAGAAGCTGGGCTGCTCCCGTGATGTGTCTTCCTTCGTGCTGCCGCTGGGTGCTACCATCAACATGGATGGCACTGCCATCTACATGGGCATCTGCTCCCTGTTCATTGCCAATGTATACGGCATTGACCTGACCGCAGGGCAGATGGGCATGATCGTCATGACCGGTACTTTGGCTTCCATCGGTACTGCCGGTGTGCCGGGTGCAGGGCTCATCATGCTGTCCATGGTGCTGCTGTCCGTAGGGCTGCCTATGGAGGGACTGGCCCTGGTAGCAGGTATCGACCGTATCCTTGACATGTTCCGCACCACCGTCAACATTACCGGTGATGCTGCCGTAACCTGTGTCATTAATGAAAGTGAAAAGGGCAAATAACCTGACTACATAAAATAATCGGTACAAGCTAAAACGCTGCCAGCCGTGGCTTCCCAAGAGCGGGAAACCGGCTGACAGCGTATTTTTTGCAAACAATAAACTTATACATTTTGTACCTGCAAGGCCCTGATGGCATTGAGGACGGCAATTACCAGCACCCCTACATCGGCAAAAATCGCCAGCCACATGTTGGCAATGCCCACAGCCCCCAGCACCAGGCAGGCAAATTTTATCCCCAATGCCAGTACGATGTTTTGGTATACTATCCCCATGCACCGGCGGGCAAGCCTGACCGCCTTGGCAACCTGCCGGGGATTGTCATCCATCAGCACCACATCCGCCGCCTCAATGGCGGCATCCGAGCCCATTGCCCCCATGGCAATGCCGATATCGGCCCTGGTCAGCACCGGGGCATCATTGATGCCGTCACCTACAAAGGCCAGCTTTTCCTGCTCCGGCTTCTCAGCAAGGAGCCTTTCCACCTGGGCAACCTTGTCGGAGGGCAGCAGCTCGCTGTGCACTTCGTCCAGCCGCAATTTTTCTGCCACCTGCTGAGCTACCTGACTACTATCACCTGTCAGCATAACCAGCTTCCTGACACCTGCCGACCGAAGCTCTGCCACGGCCTCTGCTGATTGCGCCTTTATTACATCTGCAATGACAATATGCCCGGCATAGCTGCCATCAATGGCCACATGGATAATCGTGCCGCTGCTACTGCAAGGCACAGCTGCCACGCCCTGACCTGCCATCAGCTTTTCATTGCCCACAGCCACCTGGCTGCCGTCCACCCTCGCCAGGATGCCCTGACCGCTGATTTCCTGAATATCCCTGACGCGGCTGCGATCAATTTTTTTGCCATAGGCAGCCTGCAAGCTCCTGCTGATAGGATGGGACGAAGCGCACTCTGCCAGTGCCGCATATTCCAGCAGACGTTCCCGCTCCAGCGTGTTATGATGCACATCAGAAACAGCAAAGACACCGTGAGTCA
>JAEDOE010000195.1 GCA_016302095.1 Anaerovibrio sp.
GAAACTTCGGCATATTCTGGCACACGAACGGAATAGCCAATTTGTGCACAGGGAAATGCCGCGTGCGGCATTGAAACAATGTCTCCTCTCTCAGTAATGTCAAACTTAATCTCATGTTGTGCACAGGGAAATGCCGCGTGCGGCATTGAAACGGCAGAGATTGATACCTGCAGACCAATCAGGCCCGCAAGGTTGTGCACAGGGAAATGCCGCGTGCGGCATTGAAACCCGTATATTATGAGAAGCATCAACCAGAACCATGCAATTGTGCACAGGGAAATGCCGCGTGCGGCGTTGAATTTCACAGTTTTTTTGGAGGTATTCTCCCTGCAAACTTGTTATATTATGTGTAGCAAGTTTGCAGGGAGGTTTTTTTATGAAATACTTAATCTGTTATGATATTTCTGGCGACAAAAACAGGCGCAGGGTTGCCAGATTTTTGGAATCCTGTGCCTATAGGCTGCAATATAGTGTCTTTGTGGCCAGCTGTAGCAGTCTTCAGATTGAAGCAATCAAGGAAAAGATATTCGGCATTATAGGCAATACCGGCAATTCTATTCTGACAATCATCCCTCTTTGCCATAGCTGTGAGGAAAAAATCTGGCAATACGGCGAGTCAGTGGAATCTCCTGTGCCGTATGTGATAGCATAAATAATATGTTTTATATTTTGTTCTGGAAAGGATGATTGTTATGGGAACGGTTTATTTGCTGTCGCCAGGCCAGAAGATGTGCAGGAATGGCGGACGCATGGAGATATGGAATAACCGGCATGAAAAGCTGTACAGCCTTATTGCCAGTGACATCAACAGTGTCGTGGTCGGTGGTTATACGCAGATTAGTACAGAAGCTATTTTCACCCTTTTGAAGAATGGCGTGCAGATTACATATGTGGACAAAAGAGGCAAAATTCTGGGCTGTATGTCAAATGAAAAAATGTCCATCAGCAGGCTGATGATGCAGCAGGAGCGTTTTGCCGACCCTGTCCTGATTGCCAGCCTGGTCAGGTATGTGCTGCGGATAAAGTTGAAAAACCAGCGCAATCTCCTGCTTTATTATGCCAGCAAGCTGCAGAAAAGTGATTTGAAGGAAGCTGCCAACATCATAAAGCTTTATATCCACAAGCTGGAAACGACCGAGCTGGTGGATGAATTGCGCGGTTATGAGGGGATTGCTTCCAAGGTGTATTTTGAGGCATTCGGGCGGATATTTGACAGCCGTCAGTGGGACTGGTCAGGGCGCAACCGCAGGCCGCCGCGGGATCCTGTCAACAGCATGCTCAGTTACGGCTATGCGTTTTTGGAGCGTGATGTGCGGACTTCGATTGCAGGTATCAGGCTGGACCCGCGCATTGGCTTTCTGCACAGCAACAATGGCCGCAAGGACAGCCTGGTTTATGATATGATGGAGATGTTCCGGCAGAATGTAATTGACAAATTTGTCCTGAAGATCATCAATAAAAAAATCCTCCTGCCGATAGATTTCAGGGTAGACGAGGAAGAGGGCTGCAATTTTTGTGATGCGGCAAGGCATAAGTGGATTGGGGAATATGAGAAATATATGCTGGAACCTCGCAAAATACTGGATGGCCTGAGCTGGCGGCAGTACATGCAGAAGGAGATGGAGAAATTCGCAGACCTGGTCATTTATGGCATGGAATGAATTTGCGCATGGGTTATGGTATAATAGGCCTGAGGACGCTTACCATATTACTTGGAAAAAGGATGGAGATGTATGGCTATTTTTTATCCGCCCTTGGCAGATATGCTGAATTTCCGTGACAAGCCGACAGAGGGGGAAGTGCGCATGCTGCGCTTTCTGGCAGAATATCTGGCTGGCAGGGATGATTTTGAGGTTTTTTTCCAGCCAATGATAGAAGGACGCAAGCCTGATATTGCGATTTTGCGCAAAAATCACGGCCTGTTCCTGATCGAGGTCAAGGATTATGCAATGGATGCCTGCTATCGTGTCATTGACAAGGACAAGTGGCTTGTAGATACTGTGACAGGTTCCCATAGTACCCAGTCACCAATTGTCCAGCTGGAAAACTACAAAAAGGTTTTTTATGACTTGTATGTGCCGAATTATGCCATGAGGGTGCTGGAGAACAGCAAGAATGTGGCTCTGGTCAGCTGGGGCGTGTTTTTGTATGCTGCATCGCCTGCCTGTGTCAGAGAGGTGCGCCATCAATGCGGCCTGGATGAGCCCGGCAGGGAGAATCATTATAAGTATCTGTGGGGCAGCTATGACCTGAACAAGGACTTTTTTGATGCCATGTTCAGGCGGTGCTACATGGCTGGCAGGCCATCAAAGTATTTCAGCCAGGATTTGTATGATAGTTTCCGCTCCCTTTTGTATCCGCCGGAATGTATCCTGCTGCAAAAGGAAATCTATAATATCAGGCTGACACAGAATCAGAGCGAACTGGCTGTAAGCGAGGCAGGTGCACGGAAAAAAATCCGCGGTGCAGCCGGCAACGGCAAAACTACTACTCTGGCGGCAAGGGCATATGCTGCCTACAAGAGGACAGGGGATGTGGTGCTTATCCTGACCTTTAACATCACGCTGCGGAACTATATCAGGGATCGTCTGAGTGCCTGCCTTCCGGCTGAAGCAAAGAACAGGGGAAAAATCCTAAGGAATAATTTTGTAATTTTGCATTACCACGAGTTTGTGAACATGTATTGGAATGAGTATCTTGTGTTGTCGGACAGGCCGGAGTTCGATGGAAATTTTGATGGGGATTATTGGTGCATACCCAAGGAACTGCCTGAACATGCCAGGCGATATAAGTCCATCCTGATAGATGAGGTGCAGGATTATGAAAAAAAATGGATCCACAGCATCTACAATGTACTGGCACCTGATGGGGAGCTCACTTTTTGGTGTGACGAGAAGCAGAATATTTATCAGCGGGCACTGCAAAATGAAAAAGGGGAACGCGGCAGGCGGGTTTATACAGGCATTGGCGGTGCTTGGTCCATGCTGAAAGGCATCAGCTTTCGCATGAGCAGCAATATATTGACCCTGGCAAATGCTTTTCAGCGGAACATGTATGAGGGCATATATGAATTTGAGCCCTTGCAGGTGCGTAAAATCAGCCGTTTTCCAGGTGAGATAAGCTATCATTATCTGACAAAATTCAGCTTGCAGGAAATTGCCAGAATTTATGATGATTTTATGGCAGCCCACAGGTCTGAGGGGATTCATGTCAATGATGTAATCTTTCTGGGAGACAGGCTGGCAGAACTGAGATGGATTGATGATATGCTGCGCCATGAGCCATACAACCGCCATACCCAGACCGTATTTGAGTCGGAGGAGGATTTTGTCAAGCTCATGAAGTTGAAATATCCTCGTGAGATGCAGATGTACAGGCCGGGGGTATTTAACCCGGAAATTGAAAATGCAGGGGCAGCACTGATGCAGCAGTACAGGCGGAGCAAGCGCTTCAATTTCCAGATGGGG
>JAEDOE010000006.1 GCA_016302095.1 Anaerovibrio sp.
AAATTTTTGAAACGCTGCAAGGATGGCTGTGAGCCTTTGCCTTGCGGCGTTTTTTGTGTGGCAAAATAGGAATTGTTACAAAACATATAAAAAAAGTATAAAAATTTATATTAAACATATTGACAAAGTATGTGAGTGAGGCTATACTATCAACATCACCTGATTTACATATCAAAATGATAGGTGAATCGGTTTTGGAGTTGGTTCTCCTCTGAAAGGGTATACAAAGGATATTTTCATAAGAGGTTCCGAAAACTGCACGCAGGATGAAACAGGCAGGAGTGACAGGGCAGCGAAAAACACAGGGCTGCCGGGGCGGCCTGCCAGTGCGTGAAGTAACATGCAAAATGGCTTGCGGGCCGTTTTCGGAGCTTCTTATCTCCTGATGGTGCCGGGGGAGGACAGCTGGCAGGAATTATAAAATATTTATTTGGCAGCTGGCAGACGCAATTATCATCATTTATTTTTTGTCAGTGTGCCGGGAAAGGACGGTGCTGAGTATGGCAGCATTAGCAGCAGAGCCCCATGAGCTTCTGGTTCAGAAGAAGGGCTTTTTGAAGAATGAGGATTGGTGGGCCGTATGGCTGGGACTTTTGATTTTCAGCCTGGGGGCAGGGCAGATTGCAGGAGTTGACCTTTTGGGCTGGGTGGCCAAGTTCGGTGTCTGGTCTGATGTGACCAAGGCGGTTGCCCCTAACAGCAAGGCATTTGCCTTTTTGGGGGCAGGGGGCTCCCTGATACTGACCTATGGTTTCCTTTTGGCGTTGACTACCTTGGGGGCATGGTTCATGGGCAATTCTGTGAAGCGGTTTGCGGCAGGCTTCACCGTGCTGTTCTGGGTGACGGTGGCAGCCAATACTTTGGGCAATTACGCTTATTTGGCAGCTACCCCTAACACCCTTGAGAAGTTCGGCATTTCCTGGTCTTTGGGCCTTGGTGAGCTTGGCTTCGTCATCGCTTTGGCAGTGGGGCTGATTATCGGCAACTTTTTCCCGAAGGCAGCAGCTTTCTTGTCCGTGGCGGCAAAGCCTGAGTGGTATATCAAGACAGGCATCGTCATTCTGGGCATGACTATCGGCATCAAGACCGTTGGTGCCATGGGGCTGGCCAGCACCGTTATCTTCCGCGGCATCTGCGCGGTTATTGAGGCTTATCTGATTTATTGGCCGGTGGTGTACATTCTGTCCCGCAAGGTATTTAAGTTCACCCCTGAGTGGGCTGCACCGATGGCCTCCGGCATTTCCATCTGCGGCGTGGCAGCGGCCATTGCTACCGGCAGTGCTATTCGTGCCAGGGCGATTGTGCCGACGATTCTTTCTTCCGTAATCATTGTTTTCGTAGCTGTGGAGCTTTTGGTGCTGCCGTGGGTGGCAAGTACCTTCTTTGCCGATGACCCGCTGGTGGCAGGTGCCTGGATGGGACTGGCTGTCAAGAGTGATGGCGGTGCCATTGCTTCCGGTGCCATTACTGACTCCCTTATCCGTGCCAAGGCACTGGCTGAGTATGGCATCAATTATCAGGAGGGATGGGTGCTGATGGCAACCACTACCGCCAAGGTATTTATTGATGTGTTCATCGGCATCTGGGCATTTGTGCTGGCAGTGGTATGGTCCGTATTCCCGGTATTGTCCGGCCGCAAGGCAGGGGAGAGCTACAAGGTTTCTGTCAGGGAAATCGGTGACCGCTTCCCGAAGTTCATTTTGGGCTTTTTGGCTACCTTCCTGATTTTGTTCACCTGGGGCTTGTCTGATGAGTCCATTGTCAAGGCAGCTGCCGCAGGTGCAGGGCAGGCAAATCTGCTCCGTGCTATCTTCTTCGGTCTGTGCTTCTTCTCCATCGGCTTGATTACTGATGTGCGCAAGCTGTGGGCAGAGGGCCTGGGACGTATTGTAGGTGTTTATGCCATCGCCCTCTTTGGCTTTATTCTCTGGGTAGGTCTTGGTATTTCCTATCTTTTCTACCACGGTATTCTGCCGCCGGTAGTTGCAGGGTAATGGGCTGAGATGGCCGTATATAAATAAAATACTGGTAAAAGTGCTTTTGCAGATGATATTTGTGATTTGAAATATGTAAGAATGGGAGGAAAATATTATGGCAAATCCGGCAGTTACTTATGAGGATTTCAACGCAGAGGAAAACACAGCTCATGAGGAGCATATTGAGATTATCCGTCAGGAGGCTGAGTGGTTTGACCTGACACCGATTGAAAAGAAGCTGTGCGGTGCTTCACTGGGACTGGGGATTGCGCTCCTGGCAGTATTTCTGGTGGCTTTCCGCCTGTAATATATGAATATGTGCAGCATTTTAGGGCAGGGTGAAATATCCCTGCCTTTTTGCGTGGAAATTTTCCTGTGCGTTGACAGCTTTTTATAGTTTCTGCTATCATGTAATGGGTGCTTAGCGAAGATTTTCAGTATTTGTCGCTAGGCAATTTAATGTTCCTATGGTAGAATAGGAGTGTGCGCGTTGGTATGCTTATCTTTTGATAAGTTATATCCTATTATTTGGTTGCTCTTGCCACGCTGCCGTCAGGCAGGGATGGCAAGGAATTGTTTTGGAGAATTAGCATAAGTCTGTTATTTGCGAAGGGAAAGTGATTACGCAATGAAGGTATCCATTGTCATGGGCAGTGATTCTGACTGGCCAATTTTGAAGCCCGCTTATGAATTGTTGAAGAAGTTTGACATTGAGGCAGAGGTGGTTGTTGCTTCTGCACATCGTACTCCTGCCAAGGTCAGGGAACTGGTTACTACTGCTCCTGAACGCGGCGTAGGCGCATTTATTTCTGCTGCCGGTGCTGCTGCGCATCTGGGCGGCGTTATTGCCAGCTATACCACTTTGCCTGTTATCGGCGTGCCAATCAATGCCACTCCGTTGAACGGCATGGATGCCCTGCTGAGCACGGTTCAGATGCCGTCCGGCATCCCGGTTGCTACTATGGCTGTCAATGGTGCCAAGAATGCAGCTATTTTTGTTGCTCAGATGTTTGCCCTGTCAGATGAGGAGCTGGCAAAGAAGCTGGTGGATTATCGTGCTAAAATGGTTGAGGAAGTAGAGAAGAAGGCTGCCCGGGTTGAGCAGCAGCTGGGATAAGCATTTCTGCAAAGGACATCGAAATGGCTATCTAGACAGCTATGTAAATCATACAATTATATTGAGTAGCTGGATGAGCTATATTAACAGCCTGCGTTCAAAGAGAAGGCGGCTTATAATAAGGTGAGGAGAAAAAGAACAACAATGTATAGTGTAGAAGTTGAAGGAAACAAGTGGAAAGAGGAATGCGGCGTTTATGGCGTGTATTCCCGCTCCGCTGAAGCTGATGTTTCCGGTATGACCTATCTGGGTTTGTATGCCCTGCAGCATCGCGGCCAGGAAAGTGCCGGTATTGCCATTACTGACGGTGCGTGGATGGATGTTACCCGTGATATGGGATTGGTGAATGAGGTTTTTCGCCACCAGATTCCCCACATGGACAACCAGTATATCGCCATCGGCCATGTGCGTTATTCTACCACTGGCTCCAGCATGCTGGCCAATACCCAGCCTTTGATGGTGAACTATTCCGGCGGCAAAATCAGCCTTGCCCACAACGGCAATCTTACCAACGCAACGGAAATTCGCCGCGAGCTGGAGGAAACGGGCACTATTTTCCAGACTACCATCGACTCCGAGGTTTTTGTCAACCTGATTGCCCGTTCCCGCAAAGCGACTATTGAGGAGAAGATCAGCGAAAGCCTGAACAAGATTGAGGGTGCTTACTGCCTGACTATCATGACCGCGGACAAGCTGATAGGTGCCCGTGACCCACAGGGCTTCCGTCCGCTGTGCCTGGGCAAAATCGGCGATGATACCTGGATTTTGTCCTCCGAGAGCTGCGGCCTTGATGTGGTAGGGGCAGAGTTTGTCCGGGATATTGAGCCGGGCGAGATGGTTGTTATTGACGATGATGGCGTAAAGAGCTATAAATTTGCTGAGCCGAAGCTGAATATGTGCGTATTTGAGTATATTTACTTTGCCCGCCCGGACTCTGTGCTGGACGGCCTCAGCGTACATGAGGCCCGCTTTGAGATGGGCAGGGTGCTGGCAAGGGAAACCAACTACAAGGCAGATATTGTTATCTCCGTGCCTGACTCCGGCAATACCGCCGCTTCCGGCTATGCCTACGAATCCGGCATTCCTTATGTAGAGGGCCTGGTAAAGAATCGCTATATCGGACGTACCTTTATCCAGCCTACCCAGAAAAAGCGTGATACGGCAGTGAAGCTGAAGCTGAACGCTATTTCCTCTGCCGTAAAGGGCAAGTCCGTGGTGATGATTGATGACTCCATCGTCCGCGGTACTACCAGCGGCAAGATTGTCCGCATGCTGAGAAATGCCGGTGCCAGGGAAATCCACATGTGCATCAGCTCTCCGCCGATTGTTTATCCTTGCTACTACGGCATTGATACATCTGTCCGCAAGGAGCTGATTGCCGCCACCAAGAGCGTGGAGGAGATCTGCGAGTATATCGGGGCTGACTCCCTGCACTTCCTGTCTTTGGATGGGCTGAAGCATTGCATGAGGAAGCTGGGGCCTGACCACATGTGCTATGCCTGCTTCGACGGGGGCTACCCTATCGAGCAGAAGTCCGCATCTCCTGCGGAGCATGACAAGTACGTTTTTGAGCAGCGCAAAAAGTAAGCATGGACTGATGAGAGCAGAATATTTCCGGGGCGGTGTGCCTCAGGGGATGTTGTGCTGCGTTTGATAAATTGTTTTGGAGGATTGTATGGAAAAGAAACTGACTTATAGAGATGCAGGTGTGGATATTGATGCCGGCAATCTGTCCGTAAAGCTGATTAAGGATAGCGTAAAGGCTACCTATCGCCCGGAGGTGCTGGGTGATCTGGGTGGCTTTGGCGGTCTTTTTGCCATGAGCACCAAGTACAAGGAGCCTGTGCTGGTATCCGGCACTGACGGCGTTGGCACCAAGCTGCGCTTTGCCTTTATGCTGAACAAGCACGATACCATCGGTCAGGATGCTGTGGCAATGTGCGTAAACGATATTCTGGTGCAGGGCGCGGAGCCGCTGTTCTTCCTGGATTATCTGGCTGTAGGCAAGCTGGAGCCGGAGCAGGTGGCTGATGTTGTCAAGGGCGTGGCAAATGCCTGCAAGGAGTCCGGTTGTGCGCTGATTGGCGGCGAGACTGCCGAGATGGCTGGCTTCTATGCAGAGGGCGAGTACGATATTGCCGGTTTTGCGGTAGGTGCTGTGGAGAAGTCCAAGATTATTACCAGCGAGAAGGTAAAGGCAGGGGATGTGATTCTCGGCCTGCCATCCTCCGGCGTGCATTCCAACGGCTATTCCCTGGTGCGCAAGATTGTCTTTGATGTAAAGGGCTTCAAGGGTGATGAGTACATTGACGAGCTGGGCAAGACCATCGGCGAGGAGCTGCTGACTCCTACCCGTCTCTATCCGAAGTCCTGCCTGCCGCTGATTGAGAAGTTTGATATTCACGGCATGGTGCATGTAACCGGCGGCGGCTACTATGAGAATATTCCTCGTGCCCTGCCTGAGGATATGGGTGCCGAGATTGATGCTACGGCATGGCCGGTACCGCCTATCTTCAAGCTTTTGAAGGAATGGGGCAACGTGGACTGGCATGAGATGTACCGTACCTTCAACATGGGCATCGGCATGATTATCATCGCTGCCGCTGATGAGGCTGAGAAGATTAAGGCTGATTTGGAGTCCCGTGGCGAGGCTGTTTATGAAATCGGCAAGGTTACCCAGGGAAGTCATGAAGTAATTGTTAAGGGCGGCGTATTTGATGAGTAAGCATATTTTAGGTATTCTTTGCTCCGGGCGCGGTTCCAACATGCAGTCCATCATGGCGGCAATCAAGTCCGGGCAGATTAAGGCGGAAATCGGCATCGTCCTCACTGACAAGCCGGAGGCTCGCGCTTTGCAGGTGGCCAGCGAGGCAGGTATCAAAAGCGTCTGCGTAAACCGCAAGGCCTGTGCCAGCCAGCAGGAGTTCGAGGAAAAGCTGGTGGCGGAGTTGCAGGCTGCCAATGTTACTTTGGTGGTGCTGGCGGGCTTTATGCGTATTCTCAGCCCGTATTTTGTGGATGCCTACAGGCATCAGATTTTGAATATTCATCCGTCCCTGCTGCCGTCCTTCGGGGGAGCTCATGCTCACCGGGATGTGCTGGCCTATGGCACCAAGGTGTCCGGCTGTACCATCCACTTTGTGGATGAAGGCATGGATCACGGTCCGATTATTTTGCAGGACACTGTGCCGGTGCTGGATGGTGATACGGAGGAAACCCTGGCGGCACGGGTGCTGGAGAAGGAGCATATTCTCTATCCGAAAGCTATCGAGCTGTTCGTTGATGGCAGGCTGGAGCTTTTGGATGACCGCCATGTCCGTATAAAAGAATAATTTTGCATATATATGGCAGATGTTTTGCATATATTGCATATAAACGAGCAAAAGGAGATAACTACTATGAAAATCAAGCGTGCATTAATCAGTGTATCCGACAAGACAGGTGTGGTAGAGCTGGCTCAGAAGCTGCATGCTGCAGGTGTGGAAATCGTTTCTACCGGCGGCACCATGAAGGCTCTGAAGGAGGCAGGTATTCCTGTTACCTATGTCAGTGATGTTACCGGCTTCCCTGAGATTATGGATGGCCGTGTCAAGACTCTGAATCCTTATATTCACGGCGGTATTCTGGCTGTTCGTGACAACCCTGCCCATGTAAAGGCTATGCAGGAGCATAAGATTACCGGCATTGATATGGTAGTAGTAAATCTCTATCCGTTCAGGGAAACCATCGCCAAGCCTGATGTTACTCTGGCTGAAGCCATTGAGAACATCGATATTGGCGGCCCTGCCATGATTCGTGCCGCCGCCAAGAACTTCAAGTTCGTGACTGTTGTTACCAATCCTGCCCGCTATGACGAGGTAGCGGCATGTGTGGCAAAGGACGGCTGCGTAGGCGGCATGCTCCGTATGCAGCTGGCCCAGGAGGCTTTCCAGCATACTGCCGAGTATGATAACTGTATTCAGAATTATCTGATGGAGCAGGTGAACAAGTAATGAATATTTTAGTAATAGGTAGCGGTGCCCGTGAGCATACCCTGGTATGGAAGCTGGCACAGAGCAAGAAGGCAGATAAGATTTATGCCGTACCGGGCAATCCGGGGATGGCGGAGCTGGCTGAGTGCATTGAGGGCGTGTCCATTACGGATAATGCCGCCCTGGTCAAGCTGGCGCAGGAAAAGAATGTGGAGCTGGCCGTGGTAGGGCCTGAGGTGCCTCTGACTAACGGTGCTGTGGATGCCTTCAATGCGGCAGGTATCAAGGCCTTTGGCCCGGTGCAGGCAGCAGCCGAGATTGAAGGCTCCAAGTCTTTCTCCAAAAATCTCATGAAGAAGTACAATATCCCTACTGCCAAGTATGAGGTATTTACCGAGGCAGAGGCAGCCAAGGCATATATCAGGGCAGAGGGTGCGCCTATCGTCATCAAGGCTGACGGCCTGGCAGCAGGCAAGGGCGTTATCGTTGCCATGACTCTGGATGAGGCTCTTGGCGCCATTGATGAAATCATGGGTGACAAGGCATTTGGCAGCGCAGGCAGCCGGGTGGTTGTTGAGGAATTCATGGCTGGCGAGGAGGTTTCCGTCCTTTGCTTCACCGATGGCAAGACCATCCTGCCGATGGTTCCGTCCCAGGACCACAAGCGTGTCTTTGATAACGACCAGGGGCCGAATACCGGCGGCATGGGTGCCTATGCACCTGCTCCTGTGGGAACGCCGGAGCTTTTGGCACAGGTGCAGAAGGAAATCCTTGAGCCAACCATCAAGGCTATGGAAGCAGAGGGACGCCTGTACAAGGGCTGCCTGTATGCCGGACTGATGGTGACTGAGCAGGGACCGAAGGTGGTTGAGTTCAATGCCCGCTTCGGCGACCCGGAGACTCAGGTGGTATTGCCGCTTCTGGAGAGCGATTTGGTTGAGGTTATGCTGGCATGTATTGATGGCAAGCTGGCTGAGACCGAGGTGAAGTGGAGCAAGGGGGCAGCTGTCTGCATCGTTATGGCAGCCGGTGGCTATCCAAAGTCCTACAACAAGGGTGACGAGATTACCGGCCTTGCTGATGTGGCAGCTGATGGCAGCATGGTATTCCATGCCGGAACCTCCGCCAAGGATGGAAAGATTTACACCAACGGCGGCCGTGTGCTGGGTGTTGTTTCCAAGGCAGACGGCATCAAGGAAGCTGTTGACAAGGCTTATGCCGGTGTAGCAAAGATTTCCTTCAAGGATGCTCACTTCCGCCATGATATTGCTCACTGGGCATTGGAAAGACTGGCGAAGTAAACGGTAAACAGTAAAAGAGCAAAAAGCAATTAGAAAAGTAAATTAGATTTGTGATAAAGCACCTATGAAAGTTATGCTATTGGCTTTCATAGGTGCTTTTTTATGCAGGCCGGATTTGCTTTCTGCCAATGCAAAAAAGATAAAATAATAGAAAATATATTGCAAATTACATTTGATTGCTATACAATTAAGCGTGGGAGGGGGTGCCTTTGATGCGAGGACGAAGAAGCGGCATCTGGGTATTGCTGTGTATTTTCTTTATGATAGGCGTGGGGGTAGCTTGGCATATTTATGATATATTTTCTCCAGGGCGGGTGCTGACTATATATTGCTGGGACAGCACCTTTAAGGATATTTTGACAAGGTATTATCCTGCATATAACCCGGAAAGGGAAATGATAGGGGATGTGAAGGTACATTGGGTAATCTTGCCCAACGATAATAATGTTTATCAGCGCAATCTGGATAAGGCGTTATTTGGCAACGCCAATTTCAATTCTAATGACAATGTGGATATGTTCCTGGTGGAAGCTGATTATGTGCGCAAATATACTGATAATGATTATGTGACGATGGATATAGAGAGCCTGGGCATAGATGAAGCGGAGCTGTCGGGGCAGTTTGCCTATACGCGCCAGCTGGCAAGGGATGGCAATGGTCACATACGGGGCATTACCTGGCAGGCGACGCCGGGAGTGATGATTTATCGAAGGGATATAGCCCGGCAGGTGCTGGGTACTGACAGGCCGGAGGAGATTCAGGGTTATGTAAGGGATTGGCATGCCTTCAACCAGACGGCAGCCAGGATGAAGAAGGAAGGCTTTTCCATGCTGGCAGGGTATCTGGATACCTATCGTGTATTTTGGTCAGGGGTGGAAAAGCCCTGGCTTAACAGCGAGGGCTGCCTGGTGATTGATGAGAATATGAAAAAATGGCTGGCACAGACTGCGGAGTTTACCAGTAAGGGGTATAATCATCCCTATAGGCTTTGGAGCGATGGGTGGCAAAATCAGGTACGGCTCAATACATTTTGCTATTTTGGCCCCTCCTGGCTGATGCAGTATGTTTTGGCGGAACAGGCCAAGGATGATGAAAAACCAGGCAGCAACACTTATGGAAAATGGGCAGCCTGCCGGGGACCTGAGCCTTTTTATTGGGGCGGGACATGGATTTGTGCAGCCAGGCATACGGATAATCAGGAGCTGGTGGCAGATATTATGCGTACCATTTGCTTAAATCGTGAAGTATTGGACAGGATGGCCAGGCAGGGACCGGAATTTGTCAATGATGTGCAGGTGATGCAGTCACTGGCAAAGGACGCATCCTACGGCATGGAATTTCTTGCCGGTCAGAATCCTGTGGATATTATGCTGAATGGTGCGGCTGAGATCAAGGTAGGACAGGTTTCTCCTTATGATCAGGGCATACATGAGTCCTTTCAGGGCAGTGCCAGGGTGTATTTTGATGGCAGGGTTTCTCGGGAAGAAGCCTGGCAGATGTTTTTGGCGGCAGTCTGGCATGCCTATCCTGAGCTGCAAAGCACAGTATTTTCCTATGAGGCAGATGGCAGGGATGGGAGCTGATGGCTGTGATTTTCTTAAACAAAGCAATTGACAGGGTGTTTTTTGTTCTGCTGGCTGCATTTTCCCCGCTCTTGGTATGGGGAGCAGAAGGAAGCTCAGTTTATGCCATGCAGCTGGATGGACAGTGGAAGTATTATGACAGGGGAGAAATAGACCCGCTCCTGACTACTATGACCAGCGGCAATGCCAATCTGATGTATGATGATAACCGTTGGATAGAATGCAGCCTGGAGGATGATTTTGAGTTTTCACCCCAATCAAATGGTGTCATATTGAGCACGAGGCTGCCAAAAATTTTGCGCCTGAACAGCCCGGCATTATTTTTTGTAACCCGTAATGAGGCTGTGCGGGTTTATCTTGACAGCGAGCTTTTGTATGATGGGCAGGATTTTTGGCGGAATCGCCATGTTTATGGCAATCGCTGGCATCTGGTGGATTTGCCGGATAATTATATGGGACGGCAGCTGACCTTTCAGCTGTATGCGGAAAATCAGAAGGATTTGGGACGCCTGATGCATGTGTCGGTGGATGAAGGCATGGTACAGATGCAGCAGATATTCAAGCATGACGGCTTTGTGTATGTGCTGCTGCCCCTGTCGCTGATTATTATTGTCATACTCATGCAGCATTACTGGGTTAATGACAGCCGGAACTGCGTGGGGCATCCCTTTATTATCGCGTTTATCCTGCTGTGCATGGTGCAGGCTGTAGCAGGTATGTGGTCGGTGCTGCTGGTGATTGACAGCATGTTTTTTTGGTACAATGCCTTCATGCTGTCTACGTTGCTGATGATGGTGCCGTTGCAGCTTTTGGCATGCAATATCCTGGCGGGCAGTGCCTGCAAGGTGGTGCGGATGCTCCTGATGGTGAGCCTGCTGATTTTTGTGCTGGCTTGTGCAGATGAATTGCTGGATATTGGCTTGTTTGAGGCTGTCAGGGTGGGCAGCTACTGGTGGTCCAATCTCAGCCTTGTGGTGATTTCTGTTTTCCTGTATAGGCAGGGACGGCAGGATGCCTATTGCCGCAGCCTGTTCTGGCCGATTATTGCGACGGCAATGGCAGGGATTGCCATAGGCATTGCGTGGCAGTATGGCGTGGTGGATTATCAGAACGGCTTTAGCAATCTTCTGGTGCTGCCTATGCTGGTTTATGTTATCTGGCTGATGCGCCATATGATGGCAGAGGAAAAGAGGCTGTCCCAGGAAAACAGGATATTGGAGCAGGCTGTCCGCGTGGAAAAGCACAAGGCACAGGTGGACACCCTTACCAAGAGCTTTACCCGTGCCAAGCTGGAGGAAACTATGGAAAATTCCGTGGAGGCGGCAGAGGCAGGGGGCGTTCCTTTTGCCCTTTTGATGTTTGACCTGGATAAGTTCAAGTCAATTAATGATAATTATGGCCATGCCATGGGAGATATGGTGCTGGTCAGCTTCGCCAACATTATCCGCCACAATCTGGATGCACGCCATACCTTTATAAGGTATGGGGGCGAGGAATTTATGGTAATATGCTCGCAGTACGGGCTGGAGGAGGCCTGGCAGCTGGCGGAGCAGATACGCATGGATTTGGAGAAAGCGGTTATTCTGGAGGACAGGCAGGTTACATGCAGTGCAGGCATCAGCTGCTGGCATGCGGGGGCAGGTGATTCGGTGCAGCAGCTGCAGAAAAGGGCGGATGATGCCCTGTATTACGCCAAGAACAACGGGCGCAATCGCTGTGTGCTGGAAACAAAGCTGCTGGAGCCGAAGTCGCTGAAAGGGAATCTGCCGGAAGGAAAGCCATCGTGAGCCGGGCAAAACAAGGTAAACAGATTTGTTATAGCTGTTATACTTTCTATATGAATTTTGTATACATGTCCAACGACTGCGGATATGTGTTGACAAATGCCATACATAGTTGTAGAATAGTCCTATAATTACATACAAGATATTTGAGCAGGACAATGGAGTCTTAGATGGATTTCCTCGTCCTGCTTTTTGGTTCTCAGTTTTCAGTTTTTAGAGGGGATGATGTGTATGGAAGATTTGCTGGCGCACAAGGAAGAAATCAACCGCCTGATGGCACGCTATGGCGTGAAGTTCGGCATTTACAAGAACGGCACCTTCAAGGAGAGGCTCTTTCCTTTTGACCCTATTCCCAGGGTGATACCGGCTGATGATTATGCCGAGCTGGAGAAGGGACTGGTACAGCGGGTGACTGCCCTCAACCTGTTCCTGAAGGATATTTATGCGGAGAAAAAGATAATCAAGGATGGGGTTGTGCCGGAGGAGTTCGTGTATCGCTCCCCGGGGTATCTGGCCCAGTGCGAAGGCATTTTGCCTTCCAAGGGCGTATACAGCCATATTTCAGGTATAGATTTGGTATTGGGCAAGGATGGCGTATGGTACATACTGGAGGACAATCTCCGCATTCCGTCCGGTGCTTCCTATCCATTGATTGCAAGGAATCTCTGCCGCCGCTGCAGCCCGGACACATTCCGGCAGAACAAGGTGGTGGATAACCGCAATTATGGCCAGCTGCTGCGGGAGACTATGGATTATGTCAACACTGGCGGCATCAATGTCATCTTTACGCCCGGCAGGTACAATGCAGCATATTTTGAACATTCCTTCCTGGCGGAGCAGACCGGGGCGGTGCTGGCTGAGCCGGATGATCTGTTTGTCAGCAATGACAAGCTGTATTATCGTGGCAATCACGGTACTATCCAGGTGGGGGCCATTTATCGCCGCATCAGTGATGAGTATCTAGATCCACTGTGCTTTGAGCCTACCTCGCTGATTGGCGTGCCGAATATCATGGAGGTGTACAGGGCAGGCAACGTGGGGCTGATGAATGCACCGGGCAATGGCGTGGCTGATGACAAGGGCATTTATTATTTCGTGCCGAAAATGATTAAATATTATCTGGATGAGGAACCAATCCTGAAAAATGCGCCGACCTTCCTGCCGTTTTATGAGGATGACATGAAGTACACCCTGGAGCACATGGAGCGGCTGGTTATCAAGGATGTGGCTGAGGCTGGCGGCTATGGCGTAATTTTCGGCAGGGATTTAACCCGTGAGCAGCTCAATGATTTGAAGGAAACCATCAAGCGTGAGCCGCGGCGGTTTATTTCCCAGGAGGTAATTGATTTTCAGGATTTGGAAATCGTGGAGGGCCATACCACCGTCATGCGCAAGGCTGATTTGCGTGCCTTCGTGCTGGCAGGGGAGACTGTCCGCGTGTGGCCAAGCGGCTTGACACGCTTTTCCAGGCGGCCTGACAGCTTCGTAGTCAACTCATCCCAGGGAGGAGGATTTAAGGACACATGGATTTTATCTCACTGAGCAAGACAAACAGATTATTTTGGCTGGGGCGGTATTATGAACGGGTATCCCTCTCCATCCGTCATATGATGGGCGCCTATGATGCCATGATTGACACGAATACCTTTGACTATGCAGAGTATTGCAGGCAGATTGGTATTTATAACAAGTATGATAGCGTGGAGGATTTTTTCCAGCATTATATTTTTGATGTGAATGATCCTGACTCCATCAGGAGCGCGGCGGAGCAGATGCTGGGCAATGGCATGGTGCTCAGGGAGACCATCGGCTCCAGCACCCTTGCCTATCTGCAAATGGCGGTGTATACTCTTGACGAGGGAGCAGAGGACGAGGTCATCGGCTTGAAGCTGCTGCAGGTGCTGGATAATATTATGGCATTCCGTGGCTGTTATGATGATTTTATTGCCGAGGATGCGGTGCGGAACACGATTAAGTGCGGCGCCAGTGTGGAGCGGCTCAGCTATACCCTGCGCACAGGGCTGCGGGAGGAATTTTTGCTGGAGGAGCTGCAGAAGCTGCAAAAGCGACTGACCTGGAGCAATTTGCAGACGGCGGCACTGCCCTTGCAGAGCATTATCCGTATGGAGCGTATTCTGGATGGCAGGAACCCGGAGGATGAGATTTCCCGGGAGGATTTTCTCAATGCAGTTGAGGGATTATTTTTGGTGTAAGGTGCAATTGATGCAATAGCAGGGGAGCCGGAGGCGATGTAATGCAGAAGCTGAAATTTTTATTTCTCACGAAGCTGGATTTTTCCAGCATGATAGGGGAGCATCATTTTATTCTGCGCTGTGTGCCCCAGGTACTGCCTGAACAGCAGGTAGTGGACCTGGATATGAAGGTCATGCCCCAGGCGTGTACCGGCGTATTTAGCACTGACAGCTTTGGCAACCAGCTTTATGCCGGCAGCCTGCTGGCCCCCCACAGGTTCTTTTATTATCGTGTCAATGGCGAGATAGTACGGGATGACGGGGAGAGGCGGCAGGAGGCTGCTGCTTCCTGCCTGCGCTATCCCACGAAGCTGACCAGCCCCTCGGAGGAAATGCGCCTCTATGCAGATGAGCTGTGGCAGCAGGAGCTGTCCTGTCTGTCCGGGGACAGCTATGGGATAGCTTCCCGGCTAAGCGAGATTATCCATAGGGAATTTGCTTATGTGCCGGGGAGCACCAATGTGTACACCACTGCGGCAGAGGCCTTTCGGCAGAGAAGCGGCGTGTGCCAGGATTATGTGCATGTTTTTCTTGCCCTTGCCCGGCTGTACGGTATTCCGTGCCGCTATGTCAGCGGCCTGCCCTTTGGGGAGGGTGCCACCCATGCCTGGGTGGAGATTTGGCAGAACGGCCTGTGGTACGGGCTGGATCCTACCCGGGGCTGCCTGGCTGACGAGGGATATATCAAGCTGAATGTGGGACGTGACTTCAATGACTGCCCTATTGAGCGGGGGGTGTTCCGGGGACAGGCGGATCAGCTCCAGACTACCTACATGAAGGTGGATATTTTGTAGGCTGCTGTGCAAAGAAAGCTTTGCTATTAGAGGGGATATTGTATATTATATAACTGGATATTATGTACCTGTGCAGTGCAGCTGCAAAAAATACAGATGAGGATTGTGATGTTGAATGATTGAAGATGTGGTACGACTACAGTTGCCAGTAAGTGAGGAGCTGGCAATTCAGAAAAATGTCATACAGGGAGAAAAGGGCCCGGGCAAGAGGATTTGCGTGATTACCGGCACCCATGGCGATGAGCTGGAGGGGCAGTATGTAGCGTGGCAGCTGGGCCGTATTTTGGCGGAAAAAAAGGCGGAGCTTCTGGGAAGCGTGGAGATTTATCCTTCCCTTAACCCTATGGGCATAAGCACCATTTATCGCGGCCTGCCGGGCTTTGACCTGGATATGAACAGAATTTTCCCGGGCAGCGAGGGTGGCTCCATGTATGAGTATGTGGCCAAGAAAATCGTGGATGATATTCAGGGAGCGGATTTGGCGGTGGATATCCACGCCAGCAATATTTTTTTGCGGGAGCTGCCTCAGATTCGCATCAATGAGCTGACGGCGGACAAGCTGGTGCCCATGGCCAGCCACATGAATATGGATTTGATCTGGGTACATAGTGCGGCTACCGTGCTGGAAAGCACCCTGGCCTGGAGCCTGAACAGCATCGGCA
>JAEDOE010000196.1 GCA_016302095.1 Anaerovibrio sp.
TCCGCCGGAAGCATGTTGGAGCACAGGCAGAGGTCTGCCTTGCCCTCCTGCAGGCTCTGTCCCAGGCTGGCAGGCGTATCCTGCCTGAGGGAAATGGAGATGCCGGGATACTGCTCTCGAAAGGCACAGAGCAGCTGCGGCACAAAATAGCTGCCCAGGGACTGAATGAAGGAAAGGCGGATGCTGCCCTTTTCCGGGGTGTCGGCAGAAATCAGGCTGCGCCCCAGTTCCAGCTGCCACAGTCCTTTTTCCACATACCTGAGGAATTTCCTGCCCTCAGCGGTAAGTTCCAGCTGCTTTTCGCTGCGGTCAAAGAGTTGTACGCCAAGTTCTGCTTCAAGCTTGGCAATGGAACGGCTGAGGGCAGGCTGGGAAACGGCAATTGCCTTTGAGGCATTGGTAAAATGTTTGATATGGGCAAGGGTACAAAAGTATTCAAGCTGATGTAATTCCATGTATGATGTCTCCTTTGTGAAAAACCGGTCAGGTTTTTGTGTTTTATAAAAGCTGATCTGATTTTGCAGGAACAGATGGGGCTGGTTCAGTAGAGATTATACGCAGGCAGCGGAGAAAAAACAATAGCTATAGCTATGCAAGTTTTTTATGGGAGGATATACATTTTTGTAATAATTCGGCTGCCAGGCAAAGTGGCGGCTTGGGCTGCTGCATAGTCCTTGTCTCGTTGGCAGGGGGGATAGTTGTGTTCTTTTATGCACAGGCTGCATAGAAAAGCATGTTTTTTGTATATTGGACAAATTGCGGCGGCAGGCTTATCCTTTTTTGCGAAAGGAGAGCGTTAGATATGTGTTACAATGACAAAGGTTTTGTAAATGAATTGTCCAAGGAAATGAATATCACGGAGGCCGATGCGGAGTTCATCCTAATGAGCCAGGGAGTGGTGGGTCTTTATAACAGGCGGAGGCGGGGAACTGAAGAAGCTGAGGAGCAGGCAAGGGCTTTGCTAGCTGCCAGTACAGGCCATGAAGACAGCAGGGAGTCAGGGGAAAAACTGTGGACAGCCAATTATATGCTGGATATTGCCATTAATTTTTTTGTATACGTTGTACATTACCAGCTTATGCTTTGGTCTACCAGCTATGCTATCAATACATGGCAGGTGTCTATCAGCACGGCGGGGCTGGCATCGGGAATATTTATCGTGGGCTCGCTGCTGATGCGTCTGCCGGCCGGCAGGTATATAGATTTGGCAGGGCGGCGCAGGCTGCTTTTGTGGGGCACGTCGGCGTATTTCCTGCTGATGCTGCTGTACAGGCTCTGTCCTGATGTTGCTTCTTTCATGGCGGTGCGCTTGCTGCAGGGGATGGCCTTCGGTGCCACATCCACAGCTACCAGCATTATTGCAGCTTCCCTGATTCCCCTGAAGCGGATGGGCAGCGGCATTGGGTATTATACACTGGGCGTAACCCTGGCATCAGCTGTAGGGCCTTTCTGGGCGCTTAGCTTTATTAATGCGGGTAACTTTGAGACAAGCATTATCTTTTGCAGTGCCCTGGCACTGATTATCCTGTGCCTGTCCTGGCTGCTTAAGGTGCCGGAGCGTGATTTGAGCGAGAGGGAACGGGAAGCTTATCATGGCGTTTCAATGGGGGATTTTATCGCTAAAAGTTCCGTGGCTATTTCTATGATTGCCATGGTGGGCGGTGTCTGCTACTCGACTGTGCTCAGCTATATGGGGGAGTATGCTGCTGTCAACGGTATGGCAGAGCTGGGAGGCAGATTTTTCTTTTTGTGCTTTGCAGCCGCCTCTATCCTGAGCCGTCCGCTGATTGGCTGGCTACTGGACAACCGGGGCGGCAATGTGGTAATTTATCCCTCCCTGTTTTTTTTGACAGGTTCCATGCTGCTAGTGGCTTTTGCTGCTGATGATTATATGCTTCTGGCAGGGGGCGTGCTGCTGGGAATAGGCTACGGCAGCATTACGGCAGCCTGTCATGCCCTTGCCCTGCATTGCTCATTATCCCGCAAGATGGGAGTGGCTACCTCCACTTATTTTATGCTGCTGGATATGGGAACCGGTGCCGGGCCTTACTGCCTGGGCAGTGTTGTGCCATTTTTCGGGTTTTCTGCCGTGTACATTATTGCCGCGATTATCGCAGTGCTGGGATTTGGCGGCTATTTCCTGTCCATGGGGCGTTGCCATCGCTTTTCTATTGAGAGGCTGGACAGGGAACGTGCTATCAAGAAGCGGGCGGCCATGCACGCGGCTAATGCCTGAGGGGTGAGACAAAATATTTTTTTACAGGGTTGACACAATTTTCATTCAGTGCTAATATAAGACTCGTGAGCTGACAATTGATTGAACCTATGGTGTCCTTGTGGATGGCCTAATATGATTGGAAGCTGAAAAACTGAATATGGATTGGAACAGGTGCCTGTATGCCCGTGATGGATTCGGGGGCATAGGCCTAACAAGAGAAGCCGGTTGAAGTCCGGCGCGGTCCCGCCACTGTAGCAGGGAGCAAGACCACATTTATGTCACTGGAGCAATCTGGGAAGGCGTGGTTGAGCGATGATCTGGAGCCAGGAGAACTGCCTGTTTAGCAATCACCGTTAGACCTGCGAGTGATGGGAAGGGGATTTTTTACAACTATGTGCATGAATCCTGGCTTTTGGTCAGGATTTTTTTGTGGCATATTTGGGCCGGTATTTGTTGTACAAATGCTTTGCATGGATTGTGCAGAGATTTTTTGTGCGGCGTAGCTGTCCATGTGCCGCAATGCAGTGCAGCATCCTTTCATCATGGGCAGTGATGACTTTGACGAAAGGTTTTTCTTTGCGGTTTCAGCGCTGCAAGGAAAGCATTGCTCATACATTTCATTCATGGTTGCCGGTGCAGTGGACTGCACCATTGCGACAGGGCTCCGGAGCAAGTTTCCGGAGCCTATTTATTTTTCAGTATCATAAATATTGTAAATCGCAAGATAAATAACGCATAGAGTTATAACTTGAGGTTATAGTTATATTGTAATGATAGGGGAAATATATCGTTTGCTATTATTGTCAACAGGTGCTAATTAGTGGCTTGACAATTGTGCAGCAGACTGATATTAATATATAGGCTGGCAGCTTTTGAGGGATTGCCTGTCGGCTGGATATGTGTAATATGGATTATAGGAGGAGTAAGTTTTAATGGACACAGCAATAATTTTTGTTGCCTTAATTGGTCTGATGGTAATGGCGTACCGGGGAGCATCGATTATCCTGATTGCACCGGTATTTGCAGTGGTGGCTGCCCTGGGCAGTGAGCATGCTTCCCTGCCTGTGTTCAGCGAGCTGTACATGACCAAGGCGGCTGAATACCTGAAAAATTATTATCCAATTTTCCTGTTTGGTGCAGTGTTTGCCCGCCTGATGGAGAAGGGCGGCATGGCTGCCTCGGTTGCAGGCAAGATTATTGAGCTGCTTGGCGAAAAGAGGGC
>JAEDOE010000197.1 GCA_016302095.1 Anaerovibrio sp.
ACTCCTTACCATAATATTCCTTGGCAAACAGCAAAATATCATGTATGCGAGTCCATTCACGTTCTGCCAGCTCCCATTTATCTGCTGGCGTAATGCCTGCTAATGCCAGCAATGAATATGCACAAATATCATTCTGCTGCTGTGGTGGCATGCCCACCTGCCTCAGAATATCCTTAGCTTCATTTACTTTAGTCTCCATACGCAATCTCCATCACAATATCATCACACATAGCAGTACCCAAATCGCCTTTTTCCATAAGCTTCCTGCCTATTTCAGATATGATTTCCAATGGTGGAACCGGTATATTGTTCACCTCGGTACTGTTCACCTGCGTACTGCCATTTAAAATCCGATAATATCTATCATACAATGTGGAATTGAATAACGCATATATCCCATAGATTTCAGCCTTTGAAAAAGGCTCTTTGTCTATGCGTTCAATAAAATTGGTTTTATTGTGCGTACCGATGTAATCATAATCCTTAAAATCGTCCGCATCATAAATACCACATTGCAGCCTTCTCCGCTCTTCCTTGGCCGTAAAGCGTTTAAACAGCACATAATCCTTATTTGCCTGAATTAGTCCTGCATAATCCGTTACCATCCAATCATATTCCTTGCCTGACGGACTATGATTTACCCGGCCATTCTGGATGTGCTGGCTATAAAAAAGCGGTATTGTACCTGCAGTATGTGTTTTCCTAAGAGCATATTGCTGCCGAAAATCCACTACAATGCCAGTTTTCATCCTGTAGCCATAATCCGGCATTGTTTTCTTGTATCTATTTATTGTACTGATTACTGATACTTCATCTGTATTGACTGGCAGAAAAACATATTTTTCCTTGCCTACCACTATATTGCCATAATCCTGATGCAAAAACTCAATATTTCTAAAATCATGGCTGGACTCTGACGAAGCAATCGTAACTTGTTCTGGCATTGCATCAGACTTTCTGATTTTAACGATCATGGTCTCCTGCAGAACCTGCTCATCCTTGAACACCTTATCCCGGCTGGCAAAAAGATGTATGTATTCTATCTTGCCATAGTGCAGCAAATACTCCCTGAACACCTTAAAGTAAGCCCCCGAAGTCCAGCTTCTAGGAACAATGAACACCATTTCACATTTTTCCTTTAAATTAAATAATGCCATTGCCATAAATAAAAAATATAGATTTGGTGAACCATATACAACCTTTGACATTGCCTGAGCTGCCGGATGGCTTTTTTCAATCTTGAGGTATGGCGGATTAGATATTATTACATCCCAGTTTTTGATATACATATCCATCAAGACAGTATCATTAAAAGTGTCTGCCTGTGATAGCAGATAATCTTTTTCCAACAAAATAACATTCAGCCTGTTGCCACAGACTTTTTGCATATACCGCAGATTTTCTTGCAAAACCGGCAATACATGCTCATCGGTTTCATAACAAGTTAATTCTATAGAAATATCTTCATTTGCAGCAAGTAACCTTTCCACCAAGGCTGCCGACAGAATTCCCGTGCCAGCCCCCGGGTCCAAAACGGTAATCGTTTTATCGCCGGGAACCATAAATAGGGAAGCCATATATTCAGCCGTACTTCTGCTAGTAAAAAACTGACCTTTCTTTTTTCGTTCTTCTTTTGGCATACTCTCCAAATATGCTTTTGTCTTATCTACAACCTCAGAAAGTATATCCACAGTATCACCTTAATTCCAATCTTTGCCGAAGCAGCAGTTCTTATACTTCTTGCCGCTGCCGCAAGGGCATGGCTCATTCCTGCCTATCTTGCGGCCTTCCCGCACTACGGCAGGACGAGACTGGCTGGCAGCATCTGCCAAGGTATGCCCTTTCAGCATCCAGAGAGGCATGGTGTTGTTGTACTCACCAATCAGACGGTACAGCTCATCAGTATCCTGACCATTATCCATTTTCAGCTGATTGTCTGCCAAAAAGCCCACGATTTCCTTCATGCCGTAGCCATTCTGAATAATGATGGTAATGCTGCGCACAGCCTCTGCCGCCTGCAGCACATCAAGCCCCTTCTTCTGCATGAAATACTGTGCCAGGGCACGATATGCCTCGGTGGACTCAATGTAGCCATCCTGCCCTGCATCGTAGAGCTTGTCATAAGGCAGGTCAGCATAACCCAGGCCTTCCTGCTGCCGCTGTGCCTGCTGCAACGCCTCCGGATTCATCAGGGACTCATGCATCAGGTCATGCTGACCTGTTACCACATGAGGATACCAGCAGCCGCCATTGAAGATAATGCCCATAAAATCGGCAAACTCCAAGTCGGCATCAATATAATCACAGATTTTTTTGTACAGCTCATCATAGTTGATGATGCCATAGTAAAAGACCATGCCTGCTGCCAGCCGCATTACTTCCGAGTTCAGGTTGACCGCATCGGCAAAAGCTCCGTTGTTGATTTTCTGGTACTCTGCCTGGATTTCCTCCGGCATGAACCACACCAGATTTCCATCCTGCATGCCGCAGGACAGCACGCCGATGCCCCGGAGGTAATCCAGCCGGTAATCCTCGCAGTGCACATTTTCCAAAAGCCCCTTGTGCTGGCAGGCATAATCGAACAGCTCCTTCTGCTCCTGCAAGGCACTGACAAACCAGCGACCGGCGAATTTCACCACCTCAGGCTCCACCATGTCCAGCATTTCTGCTTTCTTGACACGGTCAATATTCTTTGCCATAGGCAGATTCAGGTTGTACTGAATATCCTCCAGCTCCTGCTTGGTCATGCCGTTCAGTGCCTCCCGCAGGGTGAGCTTTTCCGGCAGCTTGTGGCGGCGCAGGCTTTTCATGCGCTCCGCCTTCTGCGCCTCCAGCAGCTCATTGTATTCCGCCTCAGAAAAGGTAAATTCTCTTTCTGTTTCCATCTTTGCAAATTCACTCCAGTTGCTATCGAATATTATCTGCCAGCTTATTTATTGGCAAGGTACTCAGCCAAAGAAGCTGATGAGACCATTTACTAAACCGTCCGCCGCCTTCTTTACACCCTCATCGGAATTCATCAGCCGTTCTTCCTTGTCATTGGATATAAATGCCATCTCAATCAGGGCAGCCGGCATAGTGGTGTGCTTCACCACATAGAAGTTGCAGCTCTTGGTGCCCCGGTTGCCGGTCCCCAGGGCGGACACAATTCCCTCGGACAAGGTCCTTGCCAGCCGCTGGCCCGCCTTGCTGCCGTTGACATAATAGTAGCCGGTGGTACCGCTTGGGGAGCTGTTGGTGAAGGAGTCCATGTGCAGGGAAATGAAAATGTCAGCATTCTGGTCGTTGCCCACATCACATCTTGCCTGCAGCTCCTCAATATCGGATGCCTTCGCCTTCTTCGGGGAAACCTCCGTATCGGTGCTGCGGGTCATGAGCACGGTGGCACCTTCCTTGACCAGCCGTTTCTGCAGCTCCGTTGCCACCCG
>JAEDOE010000198.1 GCA_016302095.1 Anaerovibrio sp.
TAATATTAATAAATATTATTAAATATCAATAAACATCAGCATCACTGCTGCGGCAATCCCGCCGTTTTCACCACTATTCATGCTTCTCCAATTCAGCCAGGATTTCCTCCAGCACCTCTGCCGGGACACCGCCCTCAAGAGCCGCCAGATCAGCCTCGTAATTTGCCTGCAAAATACGCCCGAAGCGTTCCTTCACCCTGGCAAAAACCTGCTCCGTGCCCTCATGGAGGCTGGACAGCAGCCTCTCCTGCTGCTCATGCAAATATTCATCCGCCAGCCTGTCAAAAATCTTCTCCAATGCCGCTTCCATCTCCCTGGTGCCCCCCTGCTCGAAAAAGCTCTTGGGATTTTTATAGATGGACAATGGCTCTCTAAAAATTTTCCTATCTATATCCTTGAAAGCAGTTTCATACTCCATGCCGCTTTCGTAGGCAAAATCCCGCTGGGAAATAGGCAGCTCGCTGTTGATTTCCAAAAGCTTGCTGTTGACCTGCTGCTGCAGCTGCCACGCCTGCCTGCTGATAAACTGCTCCATGCGCAGCGTAGTGGCACGAAGCTCCTGCGCCAGGTCAAAGCCCAGGCTTTCCATAAGCTGCCCCAGGGCCTCCTGCAGCTTGCCGCCGGCGTTGTCCTTGCCCTTTAGCAGGGCAGGGTTAAAGGACTCCCGATAAAAATCAGTATACCGCAAAAATACCCTTTGCTTGACATAATACACCAATTCCCTGGCTTCCTGCTGCTGGCGGTTCTGCATATCCATACTGGTCAGCCCTGCCAGCAGCCTGTCAGCCTTCGCCTTGAACTCCGCCAGCTGCCAACGCCGCTGTTCCTTCTCGGCCCTGTCGCTGCGGTTAAGCCGGATCAGCTCCTTTACCCTTTCCACCGCCAGCAGGTACTCACCCCGGGCGGCATTGACTGCAATGCCCGTAAGCTCCTCCAGCACAAAGCGGTAAAAGGCGTCCTCAAAGGCAAAGCCTGTATTCTTGCCGGACATTTTCTCCTTCAGTATCTGCTGGCTGGACAGGCCGAACATCTGCGGCTTCCTGACGCCGTACTTCTTCAGCTGGTCAGCTACATAGCCGATTACTCCCTCTGCTTCCCCTGCATCCTCCGCCAAATCAATGGCATTGACAATGAAGAACATCTTGTCCAGGGCAAAGGCGTCCTTGACACGCCCCAGCTGAATGAGGAATTCCCTGTCCGCCCTGCTGAAAGCATGGTTGTAATAGGTCACGAACAGCACCACATCCGACTGGCGGATGTAATTAAAGGACATATTGGTATGCCGGGCATTGATGGAATCAGCCCCCGGCGTGTCCACCAGGGTAATGCCCAGCCTGGTAAACGGGCAGTCATAATAAACCGCCAGCCAGTCCACAAAGCAGGACTTATTCTCCTGAGCCGCATAGACGCCAAAATCAGCCAGCTGCCTGGTCAGCTGCTGCCCAAGTTTTCCGGCTGCCTCCTGCCAGCCGGAGATAAAGGCACGCAAAAAGGCCTTTTCCCGCTGGCGGCTGCCGGACTTGTTGTCCTCCAGGGCGTTTTCCACCATGGCCAGCGCCTCCTGCAAGGTGACAGCCGACTGGTGAAATGCCGACAACGCCCTGTTCACATCTGCCAGCAGCATGGATTCATCCTTCAGCTTGACCACAACCGTGCCATGAGGATGCTCATCATCCACAGGGCATATCTTATTGATAGCTGCCGTGGTAGGGTTTGGCGATACAGGCAGCAACGCCTCCCCCAAGAGGGCATTGGCAAAAGAGGACTTGCCTGCGCTGAAGGCACCGAAAAGCGTGACCATGAAGCCCCTGCCCTCCAGGCGGTCAGCCCGTTCCGCCAGCTCTGCGGCAAGCTGCTTCAGTACCGGGATGCGGCCTGTCAGACGGCTGCCCCGGCGCAGCTTCTCCGCCCAGCTATGAAGCAACGCCTTGCCGCCCTTTTCCTGATGAATATGGGCGATACCTGCTGCCTCTCCGGAATCATCCTGGCTCTCCGGCTTGCCTTCAACACCTTCACTAGCGTTACGCTCCATATCCCTGGCTATATCCATAGCCATAGCAGCACCAGCACTGTCATCAGCCTTACCATCCTCTGCACAGGACTTGACAGGGCTGCCATCCATCGGCGGCACAATTTCCTCATCCAGCTGCCGCGGCAGGAAAAGGTACTCCCCCTCCGGCGGCATGGAGTCAGCAGCTGCCACCTGTTCCAGCACCTCAGCCAGCTCCTTCTGTGCCCTTTCAGCCTCATCAGCCGCTGACCAGGCCTTGTGGTATCGTTCCATAGCTGCCAGCTGGCTGTGGATTTCCTGGCAGCGCAACTTGCGCCTTTCTGCCAGTTTTTCCTGCAATTCTGTCTTGAAAGCAAGGGCAAAACGCCTGGCCACATGCTTGGTGCCCTCGGCAAAATTCGCCGTATAATTCATCACATAGCTGCCATCCTGAGTCAGCTTTGCCCCGGAGCGCATGGCCTCCGTCAGAAGCTCCTCCGGCGGCAGGATGGCCATGCCCTGCACATAGCCTGACAGCTGTTCATTGTCCACATGCTGCTGCCGGGCAAAATCCGTGAAATATGTCTTGATATGCCATTCCAGCTGGGTGCGGGCCTTTTCCGCCGCATCCTCAAAAAAGGCTTTCCTGCGCCTCTCAAGCTCCGCCAAAGTCTTTTTGCCCCTGCCGAAAAAGCCCACCTTGAAATCAGGCTGGCAGGCTTCCAGATAATCCCGGGCCAGATCACGGGTGGAGGTAGGCATCAGGTAAGCGTTGGCGAGAATCTTCTCCACACCTGCATCAAACTCCGCCTCCCAATCCGTCAGCAGCCCGTCCCTTTCTGCCGACAGCCGCCGATAGTCATCCCTCAGCTGCTGCAGCCTTTCCTCAGTCAGGCCTGATAGTATCTCCCTGCTGCCAGCTAGCAGGTTCTCCCTCTCCTGGCCGTATTCCTGCCTGTATTCCGCCAGCACCTTGTTCAGGGAAGCGGCCACCGACTCAGCCAAAAGCTCATGGCGTGCCGCAAGCTTCTCATCCAGAAGCTGCTTCAGGGCAGGAAACTGATTGCGGGGATGCTCCGGGTATTTCAGGGATGTATAAAAAAAGCCTGCCGGCCTTACGCCCCAGCTGTGAAAAGCCTTTTCCACCCCCTGGCAGAACGCCTCAAAGGAAAGCTCCTCCTCCACATGCTTATCAATCTGGTTGACAATCAGATACACTGTCTTGCCTGCCTGAGTCAGATCCCTGGTAAAGGACAGGTTAAGCTCCGCCTGCACATGGTTGTAATCCATCACATAGAGAATAACATCTGCCAGATGCAGTGCCGCCTCTGTAGAGGCCCTGTGGGCATCATCTGCCGAGTCAATGCCGGGGGTGTCCATGATAACCACCCGGGACTGCAAATCCAGATCGCTGCGGCAAAGCTCAATCTCCGCAAT
>JAEDOE010000007.1 GCA_016302095.1 Anaerovibrio sp.
GTCCGGGGGGCAGCTGTGGGGAAGCCTGTTTTTCCTGTTCATGACCTTTGCCAGCCTGTCTACTGTGCTGGCGGTGTTTGAGAATATTATTGCCCTGTTTATCGACACCTTTGGCTGGAGCCGCAAAAAGGCGGTTATTTTCAACGGCATTTTGATTTTGATAGGCAGCATGCCGTGCGTGCTGGGCTTCAACGAGTGGAGCCATGTGACACTGCTGGGTGACAGGGGGATTCTGGACAGCGAGGACTTTATTGTCAGCAACCTGTTGCTGCCGGGCGGTTCCCTGATTTATCTTTTGTTCTGCGTCAGCCGGTATGGCTGGGGCTTTGACAATTATTTGCAGGAGGCGAATATTGGCAGCGGCATGAAGATTTCCCGCCGCTGGAAGCCGTATTTGCAGTATGTGCTGCCGGTAATGCTGTTCTTCATTTTAGCAAGAGGATTGATTACCTAAAAATGTATCAAATAAAATTGGACTGCCTGGTGGCAGTCCAATTTCATTTGGCTAGTAATTTTGCAGCTTTTCCCTGAGGGCGGCAGCTGTCTGCTCCTTGTTGGTAGGGCTGAGATGGATGTTGTAGCCGATAAAGAGAGGCGAGGTCGGATAACGCGGCATCAGGCGCACATGCACCCTGCCCTCGTAGATGTAGAAGAAGATATTGTAGCTGAAGCTCTCCCTCTGATGGATGTCCCTGAGAAAGGACACGCCCCCCTGGATGTAGTCCGCCATAGTGTGCATGGCAGCTGGCAGGGGCAGGGGTGCCGGTGACTGCTCAGTGCCGTCAGCGAAGCTCACCTTGTCGGAGTAGGCAGCTGGCAGCAGGTTGATGTTGATTTCCGTAAAGCCCACATGAGGCTGGGTGGCAATATTTATCTCTACGCCGTTTTTTTCTGCTACCTGGATGCCCTTAAACTCCCTTGGGTCATACATCAGCTCCGGCTGGATTTCCGGAAAGCCCACAATCTGCATGTGGGGATGGCGGATGGTGCCGCCGGAGAGGGGACCGAAATTCTTGAACAGCACTACAGCCTTGTAATCCCCGGAGTTGGTCATGGTGAGCCAGTGGCGCAGGGCAAAGCGCATGAGCCTGTGCATGTGCTCCGGGGTGTAGTCGGGAATGTCGCTTTCGCACTGGTCAGTTTCAATCAGCACCAGCTGGTCCGAGGGCACCATGACATTGTACTTGTTTTTCAGCAGGATGATATTGCCCTCGGTGGCCAGGATGCCGGTCAGGTTCTGTACATCGCAGAAAGGACAGGTGCTTTGGTTGGGCATGCCAGGGATGGTGCGGGGCTTCTTTCTGCCAACGGAAATATTGAAGTCAAGTAAGTTTACGCTCATGTGTAAGGAACCCCGGCTTCAGTCAGCCGGGCTCCAGCCTCCTCTCAATAAAATAGTCTGCTTGCAGAGTTTTGTATTAGATGATATAATTTTGCTGTTATAGTGTAAGACGGACAGGCTATATGCAGGCTATGTGCATAGCCCTTTCTTAATTATAGCTAGATTAGGAAAGATTTGCAACTGAGGCAAATCCCACTAAAAAGGCGGTGAAGTTTTCTCGTTATGCAGGAAAAAGAAGTTGATGAGAAGAAAAAATCCAGCAAGGCGGAGTCCTTTTTGAAGGGAACCCTGATTTTGACCATTGCTGGTGTGGTTGTCAAGGTTATCGGTTCACTGAACTGGATTTTTGTGTCCAGAATTCTGGGGGGCGAGGGTATTGGACTGTACCAGATGGCATTTCCGATTTACTTTTTTGCCCTCAGTGTCTCTACGGCAGGGGTGCCGGTGGCGATTTCCATCATTACGGCAGAGCGGGTGGCCCTGAAGGATATTTTCGGGGCGAAGCGGATTTTCAGGATTTCCATGTCCCTGATGTTTGTGACGGGCTTGATTTTTACTGCCCTGACTTATTTTGGCGCCCAGTGGCTGATTGACTGGCACTTTATCCGGGATGCCAGGGCATACTGGTCCGTGGTGGCACTGGCACCGGCGATTTTCTTCGTGACGCTTCTGGCAAGCTCAAGAGGATATTTGCAGGGCTGGCAGCGCATGACGCCGACGGCAGTTTCTCAGATTGTGGAGCAGATTTTCCGGGTTGTGACCATGATTTTGTTCGCCAGCCTGTTTTTGCCCTGGGGACTGGATTTTGCGGCAGCAGGTGCCAGCCTGGGTGCCTTTGCCGGGGCGGTGGCAGGGCTTCTGGTGCTGGTGTACTTCCACTGGAAGCTGGAAAAGGATATCAAGAATGAGTATGGCAGGGATATAAAGCCGCTGCCTGAGTCGGAGCGTTCCTCCACCTGGAAGATTATCAAGCGTATTTTTGCCCTGTCCCTGCCGGTATCAGCTGCCAGCATTATGCTGCCGGTGGTGTCCAATCTGGATTTGGCCATTGTGCCTCAGCGGCTGGAGGTGGCAGGCTACAGCGTCAATGAGGCCACGGAGCTGTTCGGCTATCTGACTGGCATGGCTGTGCCGCTGGTAAATCTTGCCACTATCCTGACGGCTTCCCTGGCTGTCAGCCTGGTTCCTGCTATTTCCAAGGCGCGGGCTTTGAAGGATGACAGGTTGGTATTCAATCAGACGGCTTCCGGCGTCCGCATTTCCAACTTTGTGTGCTTTCCGGCATTTGTTATCGTCTTTGTGCTGGCAACGCCGATTTCCACTTTGATTTACAATGCGCCGGGGGCAGGGCCTGCGGTGCTGGTGTCTTCCTTCAGCATTGTGCTTTTGGGCCTGCATCAGGTTTCTACGGCAGTCTTGCAGGGCCTGGGGCATCCTTCTATCCCAATGGTGAACATGATTATTGCCGCAGGATTCAAGGTGGTGCTGAACTGGGTGCTGACGGCACAGCCGTCCCTGGGCATCATGGGTGCGGCCTGGGCTACGGCTGCCGATATGGGTGTGGCGGCCATCATCAATATGTACTTTATCCATCGCTATATAGGCTACCGGATTGAGCTGCCCCAGTTTATCAAGACTATTGCTGCTGCGGCGGTCATGGCGGTTTCGGTTTATTTCTTCTACGGCTTTACCATGGAATGGTGGGGCAGCAACGTATTTTCCACCTTTGCAGCCGTGCCTGTGGGCTGCCTGGTGTATCTGGCAGTGCTGCTGGTTATCGGCGGCATGCTGGAGGAGGATATTGCCCGCATTCCGATGATTGGTGCCTACAGCATCAGGGCACTGAGGCGCATTGGCGTGTTCAAGGACACAACTTCTGGCAAGGAGGCTGCCTGATTGTTATGAAAAAGATTGTACTGGTATATAATCCCGTGTCCGGCAAGGCGAAGTTCAAGCGCAGCCTGGACAATATTATTGGCAAGCTGCAAAGGCGGGGCTGCATGGTAATCCCTTATCGCACCACGCCGGAAAATAAGGATTTGGCGGAGTTCATCCGCCAGGCGAAGCCGGAGGGCATTATTGCGGCAGGGGGCGATGGCACCGTCCATGAGGTGGTAAATCTCGTCATGCATGAGGGCTTTGATGTGCCTGTTGGCATTATCGGCAGCGGTACATCTAACGATTTTGCCACCTATCTGCGGCTGGATACAAAGGCGTATTTTGACAGGATTGCCCAGGGCAAGGTGATGGAAGTTGACCTGGGCAAGGTGGGGGATGAATACTTCATCAATGTGGCAAGTGCCGGTATGGTTACCTCTATTGCCCATGAGGTGGATACCAAGCTGAAAAACACCTTCGGCAAGCTGGCCTACTATGTGCAGGGGCTGAAAACTCTGCCTCAGTTCAAGGCACTGGATATTACCATCAGGACGGAGGATGAGGAAATCCGGGAGAAGGCTTTCCTGTTCCTGATTGTCAACAGCAGCGTGGTGGCAAGCTTCAAGAATGCCGCCCGGCAGGCAAGCGTGCAGGATGGCAAGCTGGACCTTCTGCTGGTGAAGCAGTGCAATATTGCGGAGCTGATGACCTTGACGGCAGAGCTGCTGGCAGGCAAGGATGTGACAGGGCGCAAGGAGGTTATCTACCGCCAGGCGGCCAGCTTTGAGGTGTCCTGCGATACGCAGCTGGTCAGCGACCTGGATGGGGAGCTGGGACCGGAGCTGCCATTGAAAATTGAGACAATACCAAAGGCGTTGAAGCTGTTTTATTGAAGCTATTTCATGGAAGCTGGAAATGATGCCGAAGGCTGTGAGGCTGATTGATAAGCGGTGCATTTTTTGCAGGCTTTGGGGCTTGTGGGAAAATTTTGCAAAAGAAAAAGGACTGTCCTTTTGTATCGGCAGCATGTCCGGCATTGAACCGGCAGCTGCTGACAGGGCAGTCCTTTCTTGTGGGCAAATGTGCTTTACTGGATAGGCGGCAAATCCTTTACCCAGCCCCTGAAGGCGCGGATGATGTTGCCTGCAGGCATGGCATCCAGCTGCTCATCAGTCAGGTCAGGCGGAATCATCGGTGCCAGGGTAGCGGCAGCAGCCAGGAATTCCTCCAGGCTCATATCTCCCAGGGCAGGCTTTACTGTTTCGTAGGCCTCCTGGGGACTTTTGGCAGCAGCCAGCTTTTGGAGCATTTCAGGGTTCTGCATAATCATGGCACCAATCTGCATAAACTTCTCAGGTATCATTAAATCACATTCCTTCATAAAATTTTCCTAATACATGGATATTATAGCAAATATCTTGCTTTTTGAAAACATTTTTGGAATTGGGAAAAAATTTTAGTGCAGTAAAGGCGCAGGTGGATTATACTATATACTGTCAGATAGGAGGTAATTTCATGACTGAGCAGTTAAATGGTCTTTTGAAGGCCATCACTCATGAGCATGTATATATTCAGACTCACAATTTCCCGGACCCTGATGCCATAGCCTCTGCCTATAGCCTGCAGCAGCTGCTCAGGTACTGCGGCATTGAATCCACGGTGTGCTATCAGGGCAAGATTGAACGATTCAACACAAATTATATCATGGAAAAGCTGGACATTCGTTTTAGCAGGCTGGTGGATATAAGTGACATTTTGCAGGAGGATGATGAGATTATCCTGATAGATTCCCAGAAGTACAACTCCAATGTGGATAGTGCCAGAGGGGTGGAAATTGCCAGCATCGACCATCATCCTACGTTTTTTTCGGCTGAATACCGCTTTTCTGATATTCGTCCGGAGGTTGGCTCATGTGCAACGATTATTGCCAGTTATTTTTTTGACAATGACATACCTATGGATGAGAAGACGGCATTGGTGCTGACCTTTGGCATCCGCAGCGATACGGCGAAGCTGTCGAGAGGGGTAAGCCAGCTGGATTTGGATATGCTCTCAAGGCTGTTTGCCTACTGTGACGGGGATACGATTTATTATCTGGAAAATTCGGAGCTGGAATTCAAGGATTTGGATGCCTATGCCAAGGCCATAGAGAGCATTGAGCTATATGACGGGGATACGGCCTTTGCCTTTGCCGGGGAGAATTGCCCGGAGGCATTGGTGGCTTCTGTTTCGGATTTTATATTGAGTCTGGTGGCGGTCAGCTTTTCGGTGGTGTATTCAAAGAAGGAAAAGGGGCTGAAGCTGTCAGTACGCTGCAGCAGCGGCCTGGATGCCGGTGTGATTACGGCAAGGGCCCTGGCCAGCTTCGGCAGCGGCGGCGGCCATCAGGTGATGGCAGGGGGCTTTGTGCCTTTTGAGGGCAATGCTCTGCATCTGGCAAAGCTGATCACGGCTATCAAGGAGGCCTTTATCCAGCAGATTAAGCTTGCCAAGGTGAAAAAGAGCAATCTGTCAGAGTTGTATACGGATGGCGCATGATGTGGTGCAGCATGGGGCATTGCCGGTGGATGGCAGTACCCGTGCTGCGCTTTTTGCGTGCAGATTATTTGCATATTGCATCTGAAATGTTACATACATATATCATAATCGTAATTGCAGTTGCAATCACAGTCAGTGAAAGGAGTGTGCGGTTTGAAGCTTTTGCATTTGGGGGATCTGCATCTGGGCAGGTCCCTGGGTGATTTTGATTTGCTGGAGGACCAGCGTTATATTTTGGATGAGATTTTGGCGATAGCAGGCAGGCAGCAGGTGGATGGCGTGCTGCTGGCAGGTGATATCTACGACAGGCCTGTACCCAGCGAGGGAGCAGTGCGGCTGCTGGATTATTTTCTGAACAGGCTGGCAGAGGCTGGGATAAAGGTGTTTATGATTAGCGGCAACCACGACTCGGATGAGCGGCTGAATTTCGGCAGCAGCTTCTTTGAGGCAAGGGGGATTTACATTGCTGCCAGGTATCAGGGGGAGCTTTACCACAGGTGCATTGACGGGATTAATTTTTATCTGCTGCCCTTTGTGAAGGCCTCCCAGGTGCGCCATTTTTTCCCAGATGAGGAAATCGAGAGCTATGACCAGGCGGTAAAGGTGGTATTGCGGCATGCCGGGATTGATCCGAAGGCATGCAACGTGCTGGTGGCGCATCAGTTTGTGGCTGGCAGCAACCTGGTGCCGGAGCTGGCAGGCTCGGAAAGTGCCGCCGTGCAGCAGGTGGGGCTGGTGGAGCAGATCGGGGCGGACAATTTTGCGGCATTTGCCTACACGGCGCTGGGGCATATCCACAGGCCCCAGAAGGCTGGCGGGGAGCAGGTGCGCTATGCCGGTTCGCCCCTGAAGTATTCCCTGGGGGAGTGCAATGATGAAAAGAGCGTGCCGCTGATTGATATTGATGGCACCGGCAATGTGGCAGTGGAATTGCTGCCCCTGAAGCCAAGGCGGGATTTGCGGCATCTGACCGGCAGGCTGGAGCAGCTTCTGAGCCGGGAGAATTTGCAGGATACGGATGATTATATTTACGTTACCCTGACGGATGAGGAGCCCAGGGACAATGCCATGGGGATTATTCAGGGGTATTATCCCAATACCGTCAAGCTGGACTACAGGAATTCCCATACCATGGCTATGGTGCAGGAGGATGTGTTCCGGGTGGCGGAGCTTCGTTCCTTTGACGAGCTGGTGGGGGATTTTTACCGGCTGGTGTACGGTCAGGATATCAGCGAGGAGGAAATGGCGGTTATGCGTGAGATTGGTGCAAGGGCAGGTGTAGTGGATGAAACCGATTAAGCTGGTTATCAGCGGTATCGGTCCCTATGGGGAAAGGATGCCGGAGATAGATTTTCAGAGCTTTGATTTTAACATGCCGATTTTGATTGCGGGGGAAACAGGTGCCGGGAAAACCATGATTTTCGATGCCATCTGCTTTGCCCTCTTTGATACAGCCAGCGGCAGCTACCGCAGCACGGACAGCCTGCGCAGCGAGTATGCCCGGCCGGGGACGGAGAGCTATGTGGAGTTTACCTTTTCCCATCAGGGTAGTATATATCGCATTTACCGGCAGCCTGCCTATATGCGTCCCTTGAAGCGGGGCACGGGCTTTAAGCTGGAAAAGGAGAAGGCTGTGCTGTATCCCGGGGAGGATGCTCCCATCGAGGGCATCAAGGCTGTCAATCAGGCGGTGCAGGAGCTTTTGCATGTGGACGAGAAGCAGTTCAAGCAGCTGGCGATGATTGCCCAGGGGGAGTTCTGGGGGCTTTTGAACGCGAAAACCGAGGAACGGACCGGCATTTTGCGGCATATCTTCATGACCGAGGGCTACAAGTCCATGGAGCTGCAGCTGAGAGAACGCCGGGGAAAGGCGATTAAGGCGGCGGATGTGCTGGAAAGGAGCATTATTCAGTATTTCAGCGAGGCTGAGGCAGAGAAGGATAGCCCCCTGGCAGAGGAAATCAGCCAGCTGCAGGAACAGCTGCGAAAGAGCGGCGGCATTGGCAGCATAGAGGAAATGCTGTCCCTTTTGGACAGGGCCATAGAGGCGGACGTGCCGGTGGAGGCGGAGCTGGCGGAGAAGCTTGCCGCCCTGCGGGAGGCTTTGCAGGAGCTGCAAAAGGATTTGGCCCTGGCAGAGAACAATGAGCATAATCTCAAAAAATACAACGGGCTGGTAAAAGAGCTGGCAGGGCTTAGGGAGCGGCTGGCTGACTGTGAAAAGAGGGAACAGCAGCTGGCGGAGGCAGAAAAGGCACTGCAGGAGAAAATCCGCAGCTTGCAGTCCGGCAGGGAGCAGCTTTCCAGCGTGCCTGAAAGGCTGGCGGCCTGCCAGCAGGAAATCAATGCCCTGAGGGAGCTGGCGGACAGGCTGGGCAATTTGCAGAGCCAGCAGGTGCCCAGGTACGGCAGGGCAAAAAAACGGCTGGCGGAGCTGCAGGAGGGGCTGGAGTCAGCCCAGTCCGCCCATGCCGCTGCCATGAGGGCAAGGCTGGATGGGGAGATGCAGCTTGAGAGGAACAGGGCAGGCATCCTGGCAAAGAAGCTGGTGGCAGGACGGCCCTGCCCTGTGTGCGGTGCTACTATGCATCCGTCTCCTGCGGAACTACCGGAAAAGGCGGTTACGGAGGCGGATGTAAAGAAATTGCAGCAGCAGGAGAAACAGGCGGAGGCGGCGAGAAGCAGTGCAGCAGCGGAGGCGGCAGCAGCCCGGGCGGAGCTGGTCACCCTGGACAGCCAGATAGGGAGCTACATGCTGGAATGCCTGAAATCAGGCTGCTGGCTGGAGGCTGTGGCAAGGGGGGAGGCCTTTGCCATGGAGATTCCGGCAGAGGCAGGTCTCAGGCAGCTCTATGAGCTGGTGCAGCTGCAAGCAGGGCAGCTGGCAGCCCTGCTGCAAAAAAAGCGTGAGTCAGCTGCTGACCTTCAGAGCAGGGCAAAAAGGCTGCAGCAGGTGGAAAGGGAGCTGGCAGAAGCTTCCGGCAGGGACACGGAGGCATTGCAGCTAAAGAGGCAGAAGTTGCTCAAGGAGCGGGAGAATGCCAAGACTGCTGTCGCTGACCGGGAAGGCCAGAGGCAGCTATTGGAGCAGCTGGCACTTAAAATCGGCAACGTCGGTAGCGGCGGTAACAGTGGTAACGGTGGTAACAGTGGTAACGGTGGAAACGGCGGCAGCCGTGAGGCGGAGCTGGCAGAGTATCGCAAAAGGCTCCATGAGAAAAGCAGCGAGAACAAGGTGCAACAGCAGAAATGTCAGGAGGCACTGGGGCGCATCAGCCGCCGCCGGGAGAACAATCTCAGCCGCCGTGCCAAAATCGCAGGGCTGCAGGGGGAGTTTGCGGCTGCCAGGCATGAGGCGCATATCCTGGGCAGGCTCCATGACCTGGTCAGCGGTCAGACCGGCAAGGGCAAGCTGACCTTGGAGCAGTATATTCAGGCGGCAGGCTTTGACAGCATTATCCGGGCTGCCAACAGGCGGCTGATACCTATGAGTGACGGGCAGTATGAGCTGTACCGGCAGGAGAAGGAGCTGGGGAACAAGAGCCATACCTATCTTGATTTGGAGGTGCTGGACAATTATACAGGGCGGCGCCGTCCTGTCAGGAATTTGTCAGGCGGCGAAAGCTTCAAGGCATCCCTGAGCCTGGCACTGGGCTTGTCTGACAAGGTATCCTCCGAGCTGGGAGGAATTTCCATGGATGCCCTGTTTATAGACGAGGGCTTCGGCACCCTGGACAAGAAATCCATTGAGAAGGCAATGGAAATCCTGCTGAAGCTTTCGGACAGCAACAAGCTGGTGGCGATTATCAGCCATCGTGAGGAGCTTATCGAGGCTGTTTCCCAGCAAATTCAGGTGACAAAAACGCGTAACGGCAGCTCCCTTGCTATTGAGCTGGGAAAATAAAAATTTTTTTGACGAAAAAGCAGGATTTTTAAAACATATATTGAATCTATATAGGTGATAGTATGGTATTTTGGACTAGTGCCTGTTTTTGATGTATAATGAATAAAATGGGATATTAGTAATTTTTAGGATTGGGGATGATTGTGTGGCAGAACCTATGGTAGAAGTGTTCATCTACGAGACCAGACAATTTTTGGAGCAGCTGGAACAGATTGCTTTGGGCAGTGAGGAAAACGGCGGCTTCAGTGTGGACGATGTAAATGAAATTTTTCGCGCCATGCATACGATAAAAGGCTCCGCGGCAATGATGATGTTCGACGAGGTGTCAACCCTGGCACATGCGGTGGAGGATATTTTTTACTATATCCGGGAGCTGCATCCGCAGAAGGTGGATGCTACAGCCATTACGGATATAGTGCTGAATGCGGTGGATTTTATCCGCATTGAGATGGACAAGCTGGACAGCGGCGGGCAGCCGGACATGAGCAGCCAGGAGCTGAGGGAGTATACCGGGAATTTCCTCAGGGAGATGAAAATAGCAAATGGCGATGACCCGGATATTGATCTCAGGAAGGCAAAGAATGCCAATGCCACCAAGAAAAAGCCGAAGCAGTACTACATCGGTGCAGCCAAGACGCCGGAGCCCGGGGAGGCAGCGGCAGGGGAAGGCAAGAAGGAGGATGGCATCCATGTCTTTGCAGCCACTATCTTCTTTCAGGAAGGCTGCGAGATGGAGGAGGTCCGCGCCTTTGGCGTGCTGAACAACCTGAAGGAAAAGGTTATCGAAATCCACAACCTGCCGGAAAAGATTTTGGAGGACGATACAGCTGTTGATACCATCAAATCGCTGGGCTTCCGTATTTTCTTCACCACCAAAATGGATTATGACGAGGTGAAGAAGGAGCTTGACCAGACCATTTTCATGGAGAAGCTGGAGCTGAAGGAGCTAAGCAGCACGGCAGAGTGCGAATACTGGCCGACACCTGAGACAGTGGCAATCAACGCCATGGAAAATACGGAGCCTATCAAGCCTGAGCTGCCGCCTGTATCGGAAAGGCCGGAGCCTATGGCACCGCCGCCACCTCCAGTGGCAGGCAGCAGGACGCCTGTGCATCACGGGGAAGGAGCCCAGATGATCAGCGTCCGGGTGGACAAGCTGGACAAGCTGATGGACCTGGTAGGGGAGCTGGTTATTGCCGAGGCGATGGTTACCCAGAATCCTGACCTGGCTGGCCTTGAGCTGGACAATTTCCAGAAGGCTGCCAGGCAGCTGCACAAGATTAATGGGGAGCTGCAGGACAGCGTGATGGCACTGCGCATGGTGCCGCTGGAGGGTACCTTCAAGAAGATGAACCGCATCGTCCGGGATATGACCAAGAAGCTGGGCAAGAAGGCGCGGCTGGTGCTGGTTGGTGAGGAAACAGAGGTTGATAAGAACATCAACGAGCATATTTCTGACCCGCTCATGCACATTGTCAGGAATTCCATCGACCACGGCATTGAGATGCCGGAGGTGCGCCTGGATGCCGGCAAGCAGGAGATGGGAACCGTTACCCTGTCAGCAGAAAATGCCGGTGGCGAGGTAGTTATCAAAATCAAGGATGACGGTGGCGGCCTGAACAAGGACAAAATCATGGAGCGCGCCAGGAAGAACGGGCTTCTCACCAAGCCGGAGGCGGAGTACACCGACAGGGAGATTTATTCCTTTATCTTTGCGCCGGGCTTCTCCACCAAGGAGAAGGTGACGGAGTTCTCGGGCAGGGGCGTGGGCATGGACGTGGTAGTGTCCAACATCAAGACACTGGGAGGCAACGTGGTGGTGGACAGCGAGCCGGGACAGGGCAGCACCACTACCATCAGGATACCGCTTACCCTGGCGATTATTGACGGCATGTCCGTCAGCGTGGGCGGTTCCAGCTTTACGATACCTATAACCAGCATCAGCCGTTCCTTCCGGCCGGAGGAGGGGCAGATTTTCCAGGACCCTGACGGGCAGGAGATGATTATGGTACAGGGCAAGTGCTGCCCTGTGGTGCGCCTCTATGATATGTACAAGATTGATGAGGCTATTACGGAGCCGTCAGAGGGGATTGTGCTGCTGCTGGAAGCAGGGGAGAAGACCTTTGGCGTGCTGGCAGACAAGCTGCTGGGGGTACAGGAAATCGTGGTAAAGCCTGTGCCGCAGTACATCAGCAAGCTGATGAATACAACCGGCATCAGCGGGTGCACCCTTTTGGGGGATGGCAGTATCAGCCTGATACTGGACCCGCAGATGCTGCATAATATGATTTATTCATAATTGGGGAGGGATTTGAGTGGAAGATGAGAAAAATCTCATGGAGGAAGAAGATACCCAGAAGGACAAATATCTGACCTTTTCCCTGGGGGATGAGGTTTACGGTATTGACATCAGGGTGGTTATTGAAATCATTGGCATTCAGAAGATTACCAATGTGCCGGAGGTGCCTGACTATGTACGGGGCATCATCAACCTGCGGGGCAAGATTATCCCGGTGGTGGATATGCGCCTGCGGTTCAGGCGCGAGTACCGCGAGTACACGGACAGGACCTGCGTGATTGTGGTGGAAATCAATGGCGTGCTCATCGGACTTATTGTGGACGGTGTATCCGAGGTACTGGACATTGCGGAGAAGAACGTGGTACCGCCGCCGGATTTGCGTGCTTCCCAGAATAAGTACATCAGGGGCATTGGCAAGCTGGAGTCAAGCGTTGTGCTGCTTCTGGACTGGGAAAAGCTGTTTTCCGAGGATGATCAGGAACTTCTGGGCAGTGCTGCCGGGGAGACGGCTGAACAGGCCGAGGATGGCAGCGGTGCTGGGGAAAAGCAGCCATAAGGTTTACACAGAGATAAGAAAATTGTCCATCATGTTGATATAGAGGTGCAGATATGATGTTATTTAAGAATATGAAAATTGGAACCAAGCTGATGATCTTCATGGTCATCATGGAGCTTTTGATTGTGGGTGTTGCCTATCACGGCATTACGGTAGCAAGGGATACGGATGCAACCTACAGGGAGATTATGGCTGACGATGTGGCGGCCAGTGCCAATGCCTATGAGATGGGCATGCATTTCCAGCATGCCAGGGCAAATATGCTGCTGGTGCTGCGCAGTGATGATCCGGCAAAGAAGCAGGAATACACAGCTGCCATGGAGAAGAATCTGGATGAGGCAGATGAGTGCCTGAAGGTGCTGCAGCAGACTGCCAAGAGCGATCAGGCAAAGACTGAGATTGCAACCCTGACTACGGCATACAACAATTTCCGCCAGAGCACGGCCAGCTATCTCAGGCAGCAGGCTGTGCAGCCGCTGGAGTCAGGTACAAGAACGGCTGCTACCACCAACTATGTCAAGAGTGATGAAGCCATTGCCGACAAGCTTCATGAGATTGCCGATATGGGTTACGATTCAGCCAAGAAGCGCGATATAGCTATCAGTGAGGAACTGGACAGGGATGTTATTGCTATCATAATGGTGGCATTGGCAATGGTTCTGGCTTCTGCTGCTGCAGGTATTCTGTTTAACCGGGATGTGAAGAATCGCCTTATTCAGCTTAGCGAGTCTGCGGACAGGATTGCTGATGGCGATTTGGCAACCGAGGTTGTTACCAGCACCGGCGATGAGCTGGGAGATACGGCTGCCAGCTTTGAAATCATGCGCCAGCGTATCCGGGAGGTATTGGTAGAAATCAATCATGGGGCGGATCAGGTGGCTGCCGGGGCTCAGAATGTGTCTGATGCCAGCGTGGCCCTTTCCCAGGGTGCTTCCGAGCAGGCAGCTTCCGTGGAGCAGCTGTCGGCTTCCATTTCCGAGATTGCTTCCCAGACGGCAAGCAACGCCCAGAACGCGGAGAAGGCCAATGAGCTGACCGTGGGCACCAGAAGCAGGGCAGAGATGGGCAACCAGGAGATGCAGGAAATGCTGGCTGCCATGGAGGAAATCAATGCTTCTTCCGTGAATATTTCCAAGATTATCAAGGTTATTGATGAGATTGCCTTCCAGACCAATATACTGGCACTGAATGCGGCTGTAGAGGCTGCCCGTGCCGGACAGCACGGCAAGGGCTTTGCTGTGGTAGCGGAAGAAGTGCGCAACCTGGCTGCCCGCAGTGCCAAGGCTGCCAAGGAGACCACGGATATGATTGAGGGCTCCATGGAAAAGGTGGAGGCAGGCCGCGGCATTGCCCACAAGACAGCCCAGGCACTGAGCGAGATTGTGGGGGATGTGGCTTCCGTAGCTGACATCGTGGCAAGCATTGCCAAGGCTTCCAATGAGCAGAAGCTTGCCCTGGAGCAGATCAATCAGGGCGTGCAGCAGGTATCCCAGGTAGTTCAGTCCAATTCCTCCACCTCCGAGGAGGCTGCTACTGCCAGCCAGCATCTCAGTGCTCAGGCTGACAGCATGAAGGCAAACGTGGGCAAGTTCAGGCTGGGAAATATCGGCAGCAGCTTCCGGGGCGGAGCATCGGCTACGAGGATGGCTGCAGCACCTGCCCGTCAGGAGGCTGTGCAGAGGCCTGTCCTCAGTGAGTCCGGAGCCGTGAAGCCGGCAAAGCCGGGGGTAAAGCCGAAGACCATTGCCCTGACTGATGATGAGGGCTTTGGCAAGTATTGATGCCATTGACAATTGCTGGGCAGCAGGGAGATAGCTCGCGGCTGCCCAGGCGTTTGGCGGTGTGCTGTAAAGGCATTTTAGGTTGAGGAGAACGAGGGAGAGGACTTTATGCAGGAGGCTTTATTTCAGCAGTATGCCCGGCTGGTTCAGCAGCATTTCGGCATACAGCTGCCATTGGAGAAGAAAGCCCTGCTGGAATCGCGATTGTTCAAGCTGCTCAATGAAAGGCATGGGCAGCCTGGCTTTGGCGATGAGCAGGAATTCCTGGATTATGTGCTGGAGGATGCGTCAGGGCAGGCCCTGACGCTGCTTTCAGAGGCCATTACCACCCATCATACGTTTTTTATGCGGGAGGCGGACCATTTTGACTTTTTTGGCAAGCAGGTGCTGCCTTATCTGGAAAGCTGCATAAGGGATGGCGATGTGCGGACCTGGTGTGCAGCGTGCTCCAGTGGTGAGGAGTCCTACACGCTGGCGATGATTATGGCGGATTTCTTTGCCCTGCGGGGACCGGAATGGGAGACAACCCTGCTGGCAACGGATTTGTCCCAGGATATCCTGGATGTGGCAAGGTCAGGGGTTTATACGGGAGAGGCGGTCAGGAGCCTGCCGGCACAGTGGCAGGCGGAGTTTTTCCATCGCCTGCCTGATGGGACATATCAGGTTTCGGACAGGCTGAAGCAGAAGGTTCTGTACAGGAAATTCAACCTGATGACACCGGTTTTTCCTTTTAGGAAACCATTCCATGTAATCTTTTGCCGCAATGTGATGATTTACTTTGACACGCCTACCAGGGATGCGCTGGTGAGGAAGTTTTATGATTTTTTGGAGCCGGGAGGCTTTTTGTTTGTGGGCCACTCCGAAGTAATTGACAGGCAGTCGGCACCATTTGAATATGTGATGCCGTCCGTTTATCGAAAGAAGTGATCCTTGAGTATGGATGCAATAAAAGTTTTAATAGTTGATGACTCGATGTTTTT
>JAEDOE010000199.1 GCA_016302095.1 Anaerovibrio sp.
GCTGCGGCACTACCCCGGAGCATATTGCCGCCATCAAGTCTGCCCTGCAGGGCGTTGAGCCGCCAAGGTTCGCGCCCCTGCGCCGCCGCCTGATGCTGACCAGCCGCAGCAAGACTGTCACAGTAGACAAGGAGCTGCCTACCGTGCTGATTGGCGAGCGCATCAATCCTACCGGCAGGAAAAAGCTGGCTGCTGAAATCAAGGACGGCTCCTTTGCCTCCGTCAAGCGCGAGGCTCTGGATCAGGTAAAGGCAGGCGCAAAATTGCTTGATGTAAACATGGGCGTGGGCGGCATTGACCAGGCTGCTGCCATGAAGCGTGCCGTGACGGAAATCGCCCAGCTGACTGATGCCCCTCTGGCCATCGACACAAGCGATGCCGCCGCTTTGGAGGCAGGCCTTAGGGCATATCCGGGCCGTGCCCTGATTAACTCCGTCAGTGCCGAGGCTGAACGTCTGGAGAAATTTATTCCCCTGGCCAAAAAGTACGGTGCCGCTATCCTCTGCCTGCCACTGACAGACGAGGGTATCCCGAAGACAGCTCCGGAAAGGCTGGCCGTCATGGATAAAATCATTTCCACCGCCAAGGCGGCAGGCCTCAAGGATGGCGATTTCCTGCTGGACGGCCTGGTAATGACCGTTGCCGCTGATGAAAATGCCTGCAACCACACCCTGGAAACCCTGCGGCTTTACCGGGAGAAATACGGCTACCCTGCTACTATGGGCCTGAGCAATATTTCCTTTGGACTGCCAAACAGACCTCTGATTAACAGCACCTTCTTTACCATGTGCCTGGCAGCAGGCCTTGATGCCCCGATTATGAACCCTTATGACGAATCCATGCAGAACGCCCTCATGGCCAGCATGGCACTTCTGGGCAAGGACCCTAACGGGCGGGATTTCAGCCGCAACGAGAAAAACCTTGCCGTACCAAAGAAGGCTGCCGTTGCCAAGCATGTGGAGCTGACACCTCTGGAAGCATTGAAAGCTGCTGTCATCGAGGGTGAGGCTGATGAAATCGGCACTTTGGTAGAGAATGCCGTCAATGCAGGATTAGAACCAAACGAGATTACTGAAAAAGCCCTCACTGCCGCCATGAATGAAATCGGTGTGGACTTTGGGGCTGGCAGGGTATTCCTGCCGCAGGTACTGCTTTCTGCGGAGGCCATGCGCAGTGCCTTCATCAAGCTGAAGGAGAAATTCCCAGCCGCCAGCGATAGCACCAAGGGCACTGTGGTGCTTGCCACAGTCAAGGGCGATGTCCATGACCTGGGCAAAAATATCGTAGGCGCCCTGCTGGAGAACAGCGGCTTCAACCTGATTGATCTGGGGAAGGATGTACCGGCAGAGAATATTGTGGCCGCTGCCCGGGAACACAAGGCAGCCATCGTAGGCCTGTGCGCCCTGATGACCACCACCATGACTGAGATTGACGAGGTTATCCGCCAGCTGAAGGCACAGAATATTGATGCCAAGGTTATGGTTGGCGGTGCCGCCCTCACCCAGGAATATGCTGATGAGGCAGGTGCTGATTACTATGCTTCTGATGGGGTGGTAGCTCTGAACATCGCCAACGAGATTATCGGTGCCAACTAATATTTTCATTGCATAACTGCTAAAGGTGACAGCCATGTTTCACGTGCAACATGATTTTCCCTATCGTTCCCCCTGCTTTATGGTGTTATAGCATCCAAAAAATATTAATCTAAGGAGGAAATTCTATGTTCAAGCTTGTAAAGTCATCCCTTTGTGCTTTCTGCCTGCTGTTCATGCTTGCGGCTACGGCTTTTGCCGCACCGGCGCAGGTTGAACCATCTGTGCAGCAGCAGTACCCTGACATTCAGGTGCCTGTTGTTACCGTGCCAGGCAATCCTGATGCCACTGCTGCCATCAATATAGAAATTGAAAAGAATATTGCGGCATTTATCAGCCAGACTGACGAGTGCTACAAGGACAATGAGGACTGGAATAAAGTCTACATGGGCAACAGCTATACCGTCACCTGCAATGACGATTCAGTGCTAAGCATTGTCCTGACCAAGTACATTAATGTTGAACATGCCGCCCACCCTATGCGTTATATCCATGGGCTGAATTTCAATCCACAGACAGGCGAAAAAATTGTCGCATTTGACCTGAAGGAGTTCTCGGCAGAAAAATATGGCAAAGATATTTATACGTCGGAGCTGCTCACTAACAAGCTGGCCAAAAAGGCTGCGGAAAACGATGGGCTTATCATCTTTGATGGCATCCTGCCCCTATCCTCCTTGCCTGAGCAGTTCTACTTCGATGCTGACAGGCATGTGCATTTCCTGTTCCAGTTGTACGAAATAGCCCCTTATGTATGTGGTGTTATTGATGTGGACATGGATACAGAAAGTGATGATTATCTGATGTACAGATAAGATAACAATTACGCAAAAGAAAAACAGGTATTGCCTGGCAAGTTTTACATCTTACCAAGCAGTACCTGTTTTATTTTGCAAATTGCTAAATCTATTCTAGCCAAAAAACTCTGTTTTCTTTTCTGGCAGCTGCCTCTGGTAACTCACCATCAATGTAGCCAACGGCACAATGGGCAATGCCTTCCCATTCGCCTTCAATGCCCATCTCCTTCAGCAGGCTCTGATATTCCGGCAGCTCAAATTCTTCCTTTGCCCTGTGAATCCAGATACTGCCCAGCCCCATGGAATGAGCTGCCAGCATCATATTCCCCATGACGAGGCTGCCATCGTAGATGCCGGTCAGGCACTCCTTGTCAGCCAGTACAATTAAAATAACCGGAGCCCCATAAAATGGGTCAAAACTTTCATCCCAGCCGCCTATCTCCCTATTGATTTTAGAAAATTTATCGCGCAGTTCCTTATTTGTAACGGCAATTATAATTGTTGCCTGCTTCCCACGACCATTGGCTGCATACAGCCCTGCCTCAATAATCTGCTTTATATCTTCCTTGGGCAGCATCTCCGGCTTAAACTTGCGAATACTGCGCCTGTCCTTCATAGCCTGAATTACTTCGTTCATTCTTTGTACGTCCCCCTTTTGTTGATTCTACTACTAGCTATTCCTATATTATACTACTAGCTAATACATTTTCCAATGAATTAAATTTCAGTTTATACAGCGGTTGGCAGTAGCAAGCTTCGTCAGCTCCCAGCCCCCCCTATTTCAGGCTTATTCGTAAAGCTGTATGGGGCACTATGGTAACAAATAATGTATGTGGTTCTGTCATTTTGTTTATATCTGTTCAGACAAGAAAGGGATGAGTGAGGACAGTACCCATAGAAAACCTTTGTTGTACCTCGGTGCTTAGCGACTTGCAAGCCGTAGGCGTAGCAAGAGCTTAGCATCCGCTAGGTACAACTAGGAGCGCGAGCGTGTTTTCTATGGGTAGCTGT
>JAEDOE010000200.1 GCA_016302095.1 Anaerovibrio sp.
TGATGCAGGTGCGGTATGACGGTACAGGAGCTGTACTGGATCCTTTTGTACAGGAACTGGGTGATGTGGACTGGACGGATGAAACTGTACGTGCATACGGACGATTCCGTCTGAACCATTATCAGCAGCTTGCAGAGCAGATGATGCAGGTGCAGCCCGAAGCTGCAAAGGCATATCAGGAACTGGCAGAGACACTCAAAGAGAAATGCGGAAAGCAGGAGGAAACAGCATGATAACTGTTGGAGAAGTATACAGAGAAATTGACCGGATGGCTCCGTTCTGCACACAGGAAAAATGGGATAACAGCGGACTTCTGGTAGGTGATGCGCATATGCCGGCTGACCGGATGTATATCAGTCTGGATTTGTCCAATGCATCGGTTGCAGCAGCAAGGGCTGTGGGAGCACAGCTGATGGTTTCCCATCATCCTGTGATTTTTTCTCCCTTGAAACAGCTTGTGCCTACGGATCCCGTATGGCAGCTGGCAGCCGCCAATATGGCAGCCATCTGTGTGCATACGCCGTTGGATTTGGCAGAGGGCGGTATTAACAGACGTTTGTATGATAGGCTTCGGGATGTACTGGATTTGCAGGCTGTGACAGATACACTGGGGGGCAGCGGATTTGGCTGGATTGCAGAAAGCCGCAGGGACTGGAACGCTGAAAGGCTTGCACAAAGTCTGCAAAGGGTGCTGGGCTGTCAGGTGGTGCGGTATTGTCCGGCGGCAAGACCCATCCGGAAGATTGCCCTGTGCAGCGGTTCCGGCGGTTCATTTCTCCATGATGCCATAGAGCAGGGATGTGACGGGCTGATTACAGGCGATATCAAGCATGACTGCTGGTATGGAGCACGCAATGCAGGCATGGCACTGTTTGACTGCGGTCATTATCATACGGAACTTGTGGCACAGGAATTGCTGGCGGAGCGGCTGCGCACAGCCTTTCCCGATGCAGAAATCATCTGTGATACACAGGGGGATCCGGTATCCTATGTATGGGGAGGGACAGAGAAGTGAGCATCTGGAGCTGTCCCGTATGCGGAAAGCCCATGGCACGTCAGGAGCCAAGCCTTGTGTGCAGTGCAGGACATAGGTTTGACTATGCACGCAGCGGCTATGTAAACCTGCTGCCGGTGAACCGCAAGCATGCCAAAAATCCGGGGGACAATGCGTTAATGGTGCAGGCACGGCGTGCCTTTCTCCGTGCGGGTTATTATAAGCCCCTGTGCGACCGGCTGTGTCAGGTCATCCGGAAATGGATGCCCCGGCAGGGCGTCCTGCTGGATGCAGGCTGCGGCGAGGGATACTATACAAAGCATGTAACCGACCTATTTGCGGAGGATGGAAATCCGGTGCAGGTGTATGGGGTGGATATTGCCAAATGCGCCGTGGATGCCGCTGCAAAAAGCTGTAAGTCTGCGGCATTTGCCGTAGGCAGCAGCTTCCATCTGCCGGTGGAAAATGAAAGCTGCGATCTGCTCATGTCCCTGTTTGCCCCCTACTGCGGCGGAGAGTTTCAACGTGTGCTGAAGCCAAAGGGCAAAATGGTGCTGGTGATTCCCGGTGCTATGCATCTTATGGGGCTGAAACAGGCAATCTATGAGAAGCCTTATGCAAATGAGGTGCAGGATTATGCACTGGAGGGATTTTCCTTTCTGGGGGCAGAGCATGTGGATGAAGAAATTTTTCTGACCCATGCAGAGGACATCCGCAATCTTTTTTCAATGACGCCTTATTATTATAAAACCGGACGGGAAGCGCATCTGCGTCTGGAGCAGCTGGAACAGCTGCGCACCCCCATTTCCTTTGAAATATTACAATATGAAAAAGAGGTGTAACCTATGGCATTAGACGGTGCATTTTTGTATGCAGTTCGGAGAGAAATGAGCTGCTTAATCGGTGCACGGGTGGAAAAGGTGCATCAGCCGGCACGGGAGGAGGTTGTGCTCTCCCTGCGCAGCCGTGAGGGCGGTTATAAAGTGCTGATTTCAGCTTCGGCAGACCGTGCACGGATTCATCTGACGGATGTAGCCGTGGACAATCCCAAGGCACCGCCCATGTTCTGTATGCTGCTGCGGAAACGGCTGGGCAGCGGCAAGCTGCTTGCCATCCGGCAGGATGGATTGGAACGTGTTTTGTATCTGGATTTTTCCTGTGTCAATGAGCTGGGGGATGTGGTGCAGCTGACCCTTGCCTGTGAAATTATGGGGCGGTATTCCAATCTGATTCTCATCGATGAAAACGGTAAAATTATCGACAGCATCAAGCGAGTGGATGCGGAAATGTCCAGCAAGCGTCTGGTACTGCCGGGGATGCTGTATGAAACACCGCCCCGGGATACACGGCTGAACTTTCTGGAAGCCTTTCCGGAGACCATCCGAGCACGTGTACAGGCGCAGGCAGGGGCTTTGCCCAAGGTGCTGCTGAGTACACTGGAGGGCGTTTCTCCGGTGCTGGTGCGTGAATGGGCGTACTATGCAGGACGGGGCGCAGACTGCCGCACAGAGGAGATGGATGAGGATATCTATGATCGTCTGTGCTATGCCATCAGCCGTACAAGAGCCATGCTTACAGAGGATCGCTGCATCTTTACCATTGCAGCTACACGGGAGGGACAGCTCAAGGACTTTTCCTTTCTGCCCTTGCACCAGTATGGAACGCTAATGGTGACTCGTGAGATGCCGTCCGCCTGTGCACTGCTGGATCATTTCTTTGCCCAGCGTGACCGCATTGCACGGATGAAGCAGCGTGCCAATGATTTATTCCGTCTGCTGGTACAGACAACGGAACGTATCGGACGAAGAATTGCTTCCCAGACAGAGGAACTGGCACAGTGCAGGGAAAAGGATGGACTGCGGCGGCAGGCGGATTTGATTTCTGCCAATCTGTATCGTCTGAAAAAGGGCGATTCAGAGGCTGTGCTGGAGGATTTTTATGAGCCGGACTGTCCTTGCGTGACCATTCCGCTGGATGTCCGTCTGACACCGCCGCAGAATGCCCAGCGTTATTATGCAGCGTATAAGAAAGCCTGTACGGCAGAGAAAATTCTGGCTCAGCAGATTGCCGCCGGACGGGAGGAACTGGCATATCTTGACAGTGTACTGGATGTGCTGACCCGTGCGGAGACGGAAAATGAACTGGAGCAGCTGCGGCTGGAGCTTGCTGAGCAGGGCTATATCCGTGCAGTACGTCTCAAAGGCAAGCCCACCAAATCCCTGCCGCCCATAGAATATATTTCCACAGACGGCATGACCATTCTTGTGGGACGCAACAACAAGCAGAATGACAAGCTTACCCTGAAAGATGCAGAAAAGCTGGATTACTGGCTGCATGTTCAGAATATTCCCGGTTCTCATGTTATTGTATTTTGTAATGGAGAGGAATTGCCGG
>JAEDOE010000201.1 GCA_016302095.1 Anaerovibrio sp.
CGGTTGCCCCGGATGACCATGCCCCGGAGCCCGTCCTGATCCAGGCTGCCCTCATGCTCTGACAGCAGCTGGTTCATCATGCCGGTAAAAATATGGCTTGCCACCTCGCCTGCCACATGCCCTCCCATGCCGTCAGCCACCACGAAATCATGAGGCGGCCTGCACAGGAGGCTGTCCTCATTCAGGCTGCGCTGCAGGCCAATATCCGACATCTGAAAAAATCTTATCAACACTATCACCGCCCAAACTGGAAGGTTACCGTTCCTATGCTGATAATATCCCCCGACTGCAAATACTGCCGCCCGGCAATTTCCTGACCATTGACATAGGTTTTATTAACGCTTCCCAAATCTTCTATCACGTACAAATTGTTCAAGAGCTCTACCCTTGCATGTCTATGTGAAACATAGCCGTCATTGATGACTATGTCATTGGCATCGCCCCGCCCGATGGAAATGCTGTCCCCGAAGGCGAAACGCCGTCCTATCATGGACTCATCTGCCGCCTCCAGCACTGTCAGCACCGCCTCGGCTGCCGTAATCTCCGTTTCCGCGTAAATATCCTCCACCACCGGCCTGGCAGCTGCCGTCATCAGCCGGGCTGCCCTGTACACAAAAAACAGCAGAAAAAACAGCATCCCGTATTGCAGTACCACGCTCAGTGCCTTTATAACCACAGCCGTTACCTGCATATATCTCTCACCTCATATAGCCATGACATCTGTGTCCACAGCCTCTCATCTAAACAAAGCCCCTATCTCCACAGCTTATCATATAACCTCGTACAAAAGCACCGTCTCGCCTATGGTGATCTCATCACCAGGCCGCAGGAGCTGGGGGGAAACCACCCTCAGCCCGTTGACAAAGGTGCCGTTCAGGCTTTCCGCATCGTAGAGGATGTGGCGGTGCCTCTCGTAGCTGATATAGGCATGAAGCCTGGATGCATTGGTGTCCGTCAGGATGAAATCATTGTTTACCCGGCGGCCTATATAAATCTGCTTTTCCCCAAATTCCAGATAGGAATCTATATCAGGTCCCTCCACTGCCAAAAGGCTCACGGTCTTGTACTCAGTCGGCAGGTTCAGGGGCGGATTGAACTCAGACTTGTCCAGGATAATGGTGTTGCACTCCACCTGGCTGGGCCTTGCTTCCTCCGGCTCATCGCTAGTAAACTGGGCTGCCACCACGCAGGTCCCCCGCGCCAGGGTGCTGTTGCTGTTCACCGTGATGGAAAGCTCCTCGTCCATGAAGCAGTCATTCTGAATGACCAGCTTTTCCGCCTGGATATACAAATCATCCAGAAAACGGCGGACGCACAGCCTCTGGTAGTCATCCTCCGTCAGCTCGATATAAAAGCTGTTGGGCACCACGGTCTCCGTCCTGCCCTTCTTCCGGCGGTGCAAAAGCTCCCTCTCCAGCTGCTTCATAATCTCCGACTGCTCCACGGAGCTGCCCAGCTTGCGGTTGAAGAAGCCCTCTATATGCTTTTCTAAAAAGGATTCCAGTCTGCCCATTGACATAAAGACCAAACCTCCTTTGAAAATCCTCTGCCCAATATCCAGAAGGATAAATAAAAATCCTTTATCTTTTAATTTTACATCTACAGGCCATTTTAGTAAATAGCCCATTGCCCATGTATATTATATTTCACATATTATATTTCACATATTACTTTTACTGCATTTCATATGTTATATTTCATGTACAGATACCAGCTTTACTTAATGTGCTTATTCCTCAGCTGGCCGCAGGCCGCCTGAATGTCGTTGCCCATCTCCCGGCGCACCGTGACGGCAATGCGATGGTCTGCCAGGTATTTCTCAAAGAACTCAATCCTCGCCAGGGAAGGACGGTTCCAGTTCCGCTCCGCCACCGGGTTAATGGGGATGAGGTTCACGCTGGCCAGCTGCCCCCGCAGGAGGGCTGCCAGCTCCTTTGCCTGCTGCAGATTGTCATTTACCCCATCAATGAGGATGTACTCGTAGGTCACCCGGCGGTGAGTCTTCTCGCCATACTCCCTGCCTGCCTTTATCACCTCTGCCAGAGGGTATTTTTTGTTGATGGGCATCAGCTCCGAGCGCAGCTCCTGCTCCGGCGCATGAAGGGAAATGGAAAGGTTGATGGGCAGACCTTCCTCCGCCAGCCGGTAGATATGGGGCACAATGCCGGAGGTGGACAGGGTAATGCTCCTGTAGCTCATGCCCAGGCAGTAGTCCTCATGCAGGAGGCGGATGTAGCCCAGCACGTTATCGTAGTTGGTCAGAGGCTCCCCGGAGCCCATGATGACAATGGTGTCCACCTTCTGCCCTTCCTCCTGCAAAAGGTCGTTGATGTAGAAGGTCTGAGCCAGCATTTCCCCGGCGGTGAGGTTCCGCACCATGCCGTGAAGAGTGGAGGCGCAGAAGCGGCAGCCCATGCTGCAGCCCACCTGGGAAGATACGCAGATGCTGTTGCCATAAGGCTGGCGCATCAGCACCGTTTCCACCCCTGCCCCGTCGGAAAAGCTCAAAAGGAACTTGCTGGTCCTGCCATCAGCGGAGTCCAGCCTGTCCACCCGTGCCGCCCGGTCAATCACATAGCCTGCCGTCAGCTTGCTCCGAAAATCCTTGGGAAGGTTCTGCATTGCCGCAAAATCCGTCACGCTTTTTTTATACAGCCATTCCGCCAGCTGCTTGCCACGGAATTTGGGCATCCCCAAAGATACTGCCAGCTCCGTCAGCTCCGGCAGCGTCCTGCCAAAAATGTTTTCCATAAAATCTATCTTCTCCTCATGCAGGCAATAAAAAATCCGTCGGTGCCGTCACGCTGGGGATAAAGCTGCACCATATCCTCACTCCGTGGTACAGGCAGCCTTTCCCCGGCATTTTCCAGCAAAAATTCCTGATGAGCCTGCAAAAAGCTATTGACTACATCCTGATTTTCCTCATGGGCAATGGTACAGGTACTGTACACCAGTATGCCCCCCGGCTTTACCGCCTCCGCGGCACTTTCCAGGATGGCCAGCTGCAATGCAGGCAGCTCCCTGATAAGCTCCGGCGTCTTGCGCCAGCGGGAATCCGGCTTGCGTCTAAGCACCCCAAGGCCTGAGCAAGGGGCATCCACCAGCACCCTGTCGGCCTGTCCCATGAACTGGCTGCCGATGGTTCTGGCATCCTGCAGCCGCGGCTCAATAATCTGAATGCCAAGACGCCGGGCGTTTTCCATCACCCGCTGCAATTTATGCTCATAGATGTCACAAGCCACAATTCGCCCCCTGTTTTCCATCAGGGCGGCCATATGGGTTGTCTTGCCTCCCGGGGCACTGCACACATCCAGCACCAGCTCCCCCGGCTCCGGTGACAGCACATGTGCCACCAGCATGGAGCTTTCATCCTG
>JAEDOE010000202.1 GCA_016302095.1 Anaerovibrio sp.
ATTCCACAAATGTCTACTGGTACTATTGTCAAGTTTACAGTTATCGTGCTATAATATCCCTTGTATGTAGAAAAACATCTTTTTAGGGTGTACGGAGGTAAATAAAAATGAGCAAAAGTGAAAAAAATGGCTATTTTCTTGTGCGTGAGGAAATTCTGCCAGAGGCCATAAAGAAGACAATCCGTGTCAAGGAAATGCTGAAAAGGGGCGATGCTCGCACCATCAATGAGGCGGTGGAGCGCATGGAGCTGAGCCGCAGTGCTTATTACAAGTACAAGGATTATGTATTCCCTTTCTATGAGGCAAGCCAGAACAAGATTGTCACTTTGACCTTCCTGCTGGAGCACAAGAGGGGAGTGCTGTCCAGCGTGCTGAATACCATTTCCAGTGATTCAGGCAGCGTATTGACCATCAATCAGGGCATTCCTTTGCAGGGAGTGGCTAACGCTACAGTTTCCATTGAGACTGCCAACATGTCAGTGGATTTGGAGGCGCTGCTGGACAAGCTGCGCATGGTTGATGGCGTGAAGCGCATGGAGGTATTGGGACAGGCACAGGCTTAAAGAATTGCCGTTCCGCAATTTGCTAGAAGGAGAAATGTTTTTTATATGTCCAAGGAAATTAGTATAGGCCTTTTGGGTTCAGGTACAGTGGGTACCGGCGTGGTAAGGGTTTTGAAGGAAAATGCAGAGGATATTGCCAAGAAGGTTGGCGGCAGGCTGGCCATCAAGAAGGTGCTGGTAAGGGATATCAGCAAGAAGCGTGAGTATCTGGAGGATGTCCAGCTTACGGATAATGCAGATGACATCCTGAATGACCCGGAGATTGATATTGTGGTGGAGCTTCTGGGGGGGCAGCACCCTGCCAGGGAGTATATGCTGAAGGCTATGGAGAATGGCAAGCATGTGGTTACTGCCAACAAGGATGTGGTGGCTCAGTTCGGTCACGACCTCTTTGACATGGCTGAAGCCAAGGGTGTTGACTTTAAGTTTGAGGCAAGCGTTGGCGGCGGCATCCCGATTATTACCCCTCTGAAGGAGTGCCTGACAGGCAACCGCATCAGCGAGATTATGGGAATTGTTAACGGCACCACCAACTACATGCTGACGAAGATGACCAAGGATGGCTCTGACTACGCCAGCATCCTGAAGGAGGCCCAGGCCATGGGCTATGCGGAGGCAAACCCTGCTGCCGATGTGGAGGGCTGGGATGCAGCCCGCAAGGCGGTAATTCTGGCCTCGATCGGCTTTAATACCCGCATCAGCCTGGAGAATGTATCCGTGGAGGGCATTACCAACATTGAGCCTGCGGATATCAACTATGCTAATGAGCTGGGGTATGTAATCAAGCTTCTGGCTGTGGCCAAGGATTATGGCGAGAAGGGTGTCAATGTCAGGGTGCATCCTGTATTTTTGCCTAGCAGCCATCCGCTGGCCGCGGTGAATGATGTGTTTAATGCTATTTTCCTCCGGGGCAATGCCATCGGTGATGCCATGTTCTACGGCCGGGGAGCAGGCTCCCTGCCGACCGCCTCTGCAGTGGTGGCAGATATTATCGGTGAGGCCAGGAACATCGTCAGTGATGTGCATTCCGTGATCGGCTGCACCTGCTACAACAGCCGTGCTTTCTGCCCGCTGGAGGAAACGGAGTCTTCCTACTATGTGCGCCTTCATGTGGATGATGAGCCGGGTGTGCTGGGCTCTATTGCTACTGCCTTCGGAGAGAGCGGAGTCAGCCTGAAATCTGTTATTCAGACGCGCAAGGTGGGACGTCATGCCGAGATCGTAGCTGTTACCCATGTGGTGCAGCACAGGAACTTGCAGAAGGCGGCAGATGTGCTGAAGGGGCTGGAGGTTGTTGACAGCATCCGCAGCATTATCCGCGTGGAGGAGAACTGAGCTAGGAGGCTTTCTGATGGAAGTAAAAAGTGTGAAGGTCAGGGTTCCGGGAACCTCAGCCAACTGCGGTCCGGGGTTTGACTGCCTGGGCGTGGCATGTACGATTTATAACGAACTGGAGCTGACTCTCCTGGAGGAGGAGCGGCTGGATATAGAAATAACAGGTGATGGTGCCGAAAATATCCCTGTAGACGAAAGGAACATCGTGTGGCGTTCCATTCAGAAGCTTTTGGAAAGGGCTGGCAAGGCTCAGGAATACAAGGGCGCCGTTATCAGGATGAACAACGGCGTGCCGCTGTCCAGGGGATTGGGCAGCAGTGCCACGGCTATTGTAGGGGGCTTGAAGGCGGCAAATGAGTGCCTGGGCAATCCTTTTACCAACCGTGACCTCCTGCAGATGGCTACGGAGATTGAGGGGCATCCTGACAACGTGGCACCGGCTATCTTTGGCGGCTTTACCATCAGCATTGTCAGGAACGGCAAGCCGGAGTGCTTCTCCCTGATGCCGAAGCTGCCTGTGAAGCTGGTGGTGACGGTGCCGGATTTCTTCCTGCCTACCAAGGCGGCAAGGGCGGTACTGCCAGCCGAGGTGCCTATGAAGGACGCGGTTTTCAATATCGGCAGGGCGGCAATGCTGACGGCGGCTCTCTGCAAGGGTAACAAGAGCTTTTTGCGCAGCGTGTTTGATGATGCCCTGCACCAGCCTTATCGCGCCAAGCTGATTCCCGGCATGTACGATGTGTTCAAGGCAGCCAGGGCAGCAGGCGCCCTGGGAGCCAGCATGAGCGGTGCCGGTCCGTGCCTGATCGCTTTTACGGTGGAGAATGCCGATGCCGTAGGCATGGCTATGCGGGATGCCTTCGCCAGGAATAATGTGAAGTCTGAGTATCATGTTTTTGATATCGATGGCACCGGGGCAACGGTTATTTAATTATTTGCATAAAATGTATTATTTGGCTGATTTTGTTATATGCTGTATAATAAAGTCAGCCAATTTTTGTGTGCTGATAAATTACTTTGTGTGCTGATAAATTACTTTGTGTGTTGATAAATTGCTTTAGGTGCTGATAAGTCATTGGTGCATTATTGGAGCACTGTGCAGAATATTTTCAGGAGATGTGGTTATGCTGGAAGCGGAATTTGTGGCAAGGGTGGAGGCTGCCGGAGGACGTGCCTTTGCAGTAGGCGGCTGGGTAAGGGACTTCCTGCGGGGAGAGCAGCCGGAGGACAAGGATTATGTGGTAACAGGCATGGAGGCCGGCAGCTTTGAGGAGGCCTTTCCCGAGGGAAAGCTGATAGGCAGGGCGTTTCCTGTTTTTTTGCTTCCCATAGCTGCAGAGGAGGGAGAAGCGGAAAAACAGTGCGAGGTGGCCATGGCACGCAGGGAACGGAAGTCGGGCAGCGGCTATCGGGGCTTTGCGGCAGAGGCGGACAGCTCCATCACCATTGAGGAGGATTTGTACCGCC
>JAEDOE010000203.1 GCA_016302095.1 Anaerovibrio sp.
TGATTCCCTGGGCGATATGAAGAACTTCCTCCAGGCCAGATGGAAGGGCATTACCCCTGTTATGGCAGGCAAAACCCTCCGGGAGGCAGAGATGACAAGAGGCATGTACGAGCTGTTGTTTAACGTAAATGGGGGTAGACGAGGATGAGCAAATCTGATGTAGTTGTTATCGGTAATGGCGTGGCAGGTCTGATGGCTGCGCTGGTAAGTGCCGATGAAGGCAAGAAGGTGACGCTGCTGTCCTACGGTGCAGGTACATTCCCGTTGAACAGCGGTGTGATAGATATTCTGGGGTATGATGATGCAGGCAAGGCTGTGGAAAATCCTATGGAGGCCATCGGCAAGCTGGCTGAAAATCACCCTTATAAGAAGATTGGCGTGGCTGCCATTCAGGATTCTGTAGAATTTTTCAAGAGAACTGTGGCAGGGGAAGGGTTCCCTTATACCGGCTCCATTAAGGAGCAGCAGTGGCTGGTGACCAGCGTAGGCACCCTGAAGCCGACCTGCCTGCTGCCTGAGTCCCTGGAGGCATCTGATTGCTTCAAGGCTCACGAGATTGTCATCGTGGGAGTAAAGGGCCTGAAGGACTTTTATGTAGATATGGTCAAGGAAAATCTTGCCAAGGAATTGGGTGCTGACAAGAGATATACCACTGTTACGGTGGACACCTATATTACCGGCCGTGACCTGACTACCCGGGATGTGGCAAGATGGGTTGAAAGCGATAAGGGCTATGGGGAATTCCTGGCGCAGATAAAGGGCCAGGCTGGCGTTGGAAAGGTTGTTATCGTACCTCAGATTTTAGGGACTAAGGGCGATTATACAGTTTATAACAGGCTGGTTAAGGATCTGGGCTGCAGCGTGGTAGAGACTACCGGCATGCCTCCATCCGTAAACGGCATCCGTCTCCGTGATGTACTCCTGAGTGCGTTGAAGAAGAAGGGGATCCGGGTTATTGAGAATGCAAAGGCTGAGAAGGCTATCGTAAAGGGCAACGTGGTTACTGCCATCGAGGCTGGCGGCGAGGTTCGCAGCCAGGTTTATGAGGCAGATAAGTTTATCCTGGCTACAGGCGGCTTCTACAGCGGCGGCATCACCATGCGGGATTTTGGCGAGTACAAGGAGATGGTATTCGGCTTGCCTGTAGAGGGTGACTGCACCGAGGAGAAGTGGGTAAACAAGCAGCTTTTCTCTGACAAGAAGCAGGCATTTGCCATGGCTGGCGTGAGGGTGGACAGCTCCCTCCGTGCAGTGGATGAGTCCGGCAACGTGGTCTTGAAGAATGTTTACGTTGTTGGCCGCAATCTGAGCGGTTACGATTTCTGCTTTGAGCATTCCGGCAATGGTGTGGCTTTGTCCTCTGCGTACAAGGCAGCCAGGGCTTGATGGAAAGGGGTATTATATTATGGAGTTAGAAGAAAGAGCAAGAGATTCAGCGGATAACTGTATTGCCTGCACATCCTGTATTGCGGCATGCCCTGTTACTGCTGCCAATCCTGAATACAAGGGGCCGAAGCTTGTAGGACCTGCTCATAGCCGTATGCATTTCTCCGATCCAAGCGACTATGAAGACACCCTGATGCTGTGCTCCAACTGCAAGAACTGCGATATTACCTGCCCGAATGGTGTTTCTGTCTCCACGCTGAACATGCTGGAGAGGGCAAAGTATCTGCAGGCTCATCCGGAGGCTCACAAGCCTGAGGATGAAATGCTGAGCCATGGCTTCAAGATGGCAAATATGCTGAACAGCATTCCTTTTGGCAAGCAGCTTGCCAACCTGGGCATGTCCATCGGCGAGGCTACCGGCATGATGGGGATTATGGGCATGGCACCGAGAAAGACACCGCGCTATGCTTCCACTTATTTCCGCGATATGTTCAAGAAGATAAAGCAGCCGTCCTCTGCCAAGAAGGTTCTGTTCTTCCCTGGCTGCTATATCGATACCAATGACCCTGAGGTGGGAGTTGCCTTCGTCAAGGTCATGAATGAAAATGGCTATGAGGTTCTCATGGACGACCGCTTCGTGTGCTGCGGCTCTCCTCTGGTGGTAGGCGGCTATCTGGATGAAGCAAGAAATCATGCCGATACCAACGTGGCTGTGATTCAGGAATATGCCAGGAAGAATATTCCGGTGATTGCCTGCTGCACCTCCTGCTCCCTGATGCTGAAGACTGAGTACACCGAGCTGTTTGCCCAGTCCGAGATGAAGGAAGCGGCCAAGAATGTATGGGATGCCTTTGAATTCCTGGCGAAGCTTGATTATGAGGGCAAGCTGAAGAATGTAAGCATCAGAAGTGACCACAAGTTCATCTACCATGCACCTTGCCATCTCAGGGCTCAGGGTATCGGGCTGCCGGCTCTTGACCTGCTGGAAAAGGCCGGGCTGAATATCGTCAATGCTGACGCAGGCTGCTGCGGTATTTCCGGCAGCTACGGCTTCCACAAGGATAACTATGAGACATCCATGAAGGTGGGGCAGAAGCTGTTTGATGCCATCAAGGGGGACAACTATCACAAGGTTGTCTGTGATTGCGGTACTTGCCGTATGCAGATTGAGCATGGCACGGATACGGAGGCAATCCATCCGATAAGAATTCTGGCAAAAGCTTATAAAAAGTCTTAACGTTTTTTACAAGCTATGATATAATATGATAGGCGTAATGAGCGGTATTGCTTCAAAGGCAAGGAAACAGGGGTGTTTTCTGAAGCAGGTACCATTCATATATTAAAGGAAAAGCTTTAAGAGAGGGCTTTCCGAGAGGTAATTATTTATTTTTCAAGAGGGGGATTTTCACAATGGCAAAGAAGTATGTAATGGCGTTAGATGCAGGTACCACTTCCAACAGAGCAATAATCTTCGATGAGAACTCCAAGATTGTAGGCGTTGCACAGAAGGAGTTCACTCAGTACTTCCCTAACCCGGGCTGGGTTGAGCATGATGCAGATGAGATCTGGAGCACCATGTGCGAGGTAATGAAGGGTGCTTTGGAAAAGAGTGGCCTTGAGGCAAGCGACATCGCAGCTATGGGTATCACCAACCAGCGTGAGACCGCAGTAGTTTGGGATAAGAACACCGGCCGTCCTGTTTATAACGCAATTGTATGGCAGTCCCGTCAGACTGCTGGCATCGTTGATGACCTGAAGGCAAAGGGCTATCTGGATGAGTTCAAGCAGAAGACTGGCCTTACCCTGGATGCTTACTTCTCCGGTACCAAGATTACCTGGATTCTGGACAATGTAGAGGGCACCCGCGCTCGTGCAGAAGCTGGCGATTTGATTTTTGGTACTATTGACACCTGGCTCATTTGGAAGCTGACCGGTGGCAAGGCTCATGTAACTGATTATTCCAACGCTTCCCGTAC
>JAEDOE010000204.1 GCA_016302095.1 Anaerovibrio sp.
ACCTGTATGCAGTAGGCAACCGCACCCATCAGAAGGCGGTGGACTTTGCAGCCAGGTACGGCGTGAGCAAGGTCTACGACAGCATTGATGACATGTTCACGGATGATGCAGTGGACATCATCTATATAACCAGTCCTCACAACACCCATTACGGCTTCATGAAGAAGGCACTGGAGCATGGCAAGCACCTCTTTGTGGAAAAGTCCATTACCCTGAACAGCCGGGAGCTGGAGGAAATGATGGCGCTGGCACAGGCAAAGGGGCTGGTGCTGGCGGAGGCCATGACCATCTGGCACATGCCTGTCTACAAGAAGCTGTGGGAGATTGTGCAGGGAGGCAGCCTGGGCAGGGTGCAGATGATTACCATGAACTTTGGCAGCTTCAAGGAATACAACATGAAGAACCGCTTCTTCAACATGAATCTTGCCGGTGGCGCCATGCTGGATATCGGCGTATACGCCCTCTCCATCGTCAGAAGCTTCATGGAGGAGAAGCCTGATGATATCATCAGCCAGTGGCAGGCTTCGCCTACAGGCTCTGACGAGATGGCCACTATCCTGCTGAAAAACGGCAGGGGGCAGATGGCAACGGTGGCGCTTTCCATGCATTCCAAGCAGCCGAAGCGTGCCATGATCAGCTGCGAGAAGGGCTACATCGAGATTATGGAGTATCCGCGGGCTGACAAGGCGATGATTGTGGATGCGGAGACCGGGGCAAGGACGCCGGTGGAGGCAGGGGATACTGCCAATGCCCTCTACTACGAGATGCTGGACATGGAGGAGGCCGTCAGGAGCGGTGATGCCTCTGCCATGAAGCTGGCGTACAGCCGGGATGTGATGGAAATCATGACACGGCTCAGGAAGTCCTGGAATATGAAGTATCCGGGGGAAGAATGGTAATAGGTTTTTGATGGGCAATGCAGCTGACGGGGATGCCCGGCAGCTGCATTATTGTATACAGTATTTCCTTGGGAGCTATTTTCATTTAGCTATGTTTATGCTATAATGTTATAGGTGATATGCAAAACAGATATTGCTTTTGCAAATGTATTGGACGAGGAGGATATGTTTATGAAGTTATTTAGCAGATTATCCATTCTTAGCGTGCTGCTGGTAGCAGTTATCAGCCTGATTGCCGGCTGCGGCGGTGACAGCGCAGGGGAGAAGAAGTTCCTGAACATCGCTACAGGCGGTACCGCAGGTACTTATTATCCGATTGGCGGCGCCATGGCTGAGATTCTCAACAACAACATCCAGGGGATGAATGCCAGTGCCCAGAGCACCGGTGCAACCGTAGCCAACATCAACATGCTGAAGGAAGGCTCCGTTGACCTGGCTATCGTGCAGAATGATATTACCTATTATGCTGCCAACGGCGTTGAGATGTTCAAGGACAAGAAGGTGGGCAACCTGAAGGGCATTGCCACCCTGTACCCTGAGACCTGCCAGATTGTTACCCTGGAATCCACCGGCATCAAGAGCATTGCTGACCTGAAGGGAAAGCGTGTAGCTGTAGGCGCCATGGGTTCCGGTGCTGAGGCAAATGCCCGCCAGATTCTTGAGGCTTATGGCATCACTTATGATGATATTGACGAGCAGTTCCTGTCCTTCTCCGAGGCAGCCAGTGCCCTGAAGGATGGCAACGTGGATGCGGCTTTCGTTACTGCCGGTTATCCTACTGCTGCTGTTCAGGATATTGCTTCCCAGAACAAGGTTCGCCTGCTGCCGATCGAGGCTGACAAGGCTGATGCCCTGATTGCCAAGTATCCGTTCTATACCAAGGTTGTGATTCCTGCCGGTACTTATGCAGGCTTTGAGGAGGAAGTTCCTGGTATTTCCGTAATGGCTATGCTGGTTTGCACCGACAAGGTTGACGAGCAGCTGGGCTATGACATTACCAAGGCACTCTTTAGCAACCTGGATCGCATCAAGGCTGCTCACTCCGTTGGCAAGCTGATTACCAAGGAAGGCGCAATGGAAGGTATGCCTATCCAGATGAATGCCGGTGCTGAGAAGTTCTTCAAGGAGTAATTGAAGTAATTTTTCGGATGTAATCGATTTTTGAAGGGAAAGACAAGGGCTGTCAGGAACTCTGTGCAGCCCTGTTTTTTGTTATGAGGCACAATAATAAAATGTTCAAGGGAATCTGCAGGCTGCTGCTGGCGGTGGTGCTGGCAGCAGCCCTGTGGCATGCCGGGCGCCCCTGGCTTTTTGTGGCAGGGGAGGATCAGCTGATTGACATGACGCCTGCCTATAGCGGCATGCCTGTGGATATTCGCTTTATTCATTCTGTGCAGAAGACACCGGTAGAGGAGTATCTGGTGGTAGGCGAGGATTTGTCCGAGCTGATTCTGCAGAGGACCAGGTATCATTCCTTCGGGGTGGGGCTGCCCTTTATGGAAAGCGATGGCAGCTTCTATCAGGAGGGGGATGATTTTGTCATGGACAACATGAACCGCCGCTTTCCCTCCCTGAGCCTGCGCACAGGGGTGGGAACCCAGCTTACCGTCACGGTGGGCGGGGAGGCCCATTACCTTTATCGCTTTCATCCTCCCGGCTACCGGGTGGACATTTTTACCGCTCCCGGGTTTTATGGCCTGAAGCTGGTTTTTCAGGAGCGGTGGGCAAAATTTTTCTAAGGAGGCAAAGCTATGGCTTTGGATAAAAAACAGCCGGTCACCAGCGATGAGGCCCTGGCTCAGGAAGTGCTGAAAAAGTACGACCGGGAGTCAGATACCATGCAGTATACCGGCATTATGGCAAAGATCATCTCTGCCATTGCAATTTCTTTTTCTGTGTTCCAGCTTTATACGGCGTTCTTTGGCGTGCTGGATGCGCAGCTGCAGCGTGCCGTGCACCTGGGCTTTGCCCTGGCACTTTCCTATCTGCTCTATCCGACCTGCAAGTCCTGGTCCAGGAGCAGGCTGCATCCTCTGGATGCACTGCTGGCGGTGCTGGGTGCGGCATCACCTGCCTATATAGTGATTATGTACAGGGAGCTTGCCATGCGTGCAGGCCTCATTACCACCCCTGACCTGGTGGTGGGCGTCATCGGCGTGCTGCTGGTGATTGAGGCCACCCGCCGGGTGGTTGGCATTCCGATGGTGGTTGTGGTAACAGCCTTTATTGTGTATGCCTTTGCCGGTCCTCACATGCCTGGCGTGCTGAGCCATCGCGGCCTGACGCCTGAGCAGCTGGTAGGGCATCTCTACTTCACTACTGAGGGTATTTTCGGCATTCCTCTGGGTGTGTCTTCTACCTTTATTTTCCTGTTTATTCTCTTTGGCGCCTATCTGGAATCCACGGGGCTGGGCAAGTTCTTTATTGATATTGCCAACGCTATCGC
>JAEDOE010000008.1 GCA_016302095.1 Anaerovibrio sp.
GGTATAAAAATTAGTGCCGGGACGCGGATTGCCTTTATCACCTGCGTAAACAGGCCGGAGCTTTATGCAGAAGCATTGCTGTACATGAAGCAGCTGCGGCTGCCGGATGGCATGGAAGCGGAGTTTATCCCTGTCACAGGGGCAGAGTCCATGTGCAGCGGCTACAATCAGGGCATGGCAAAAACATCTGCGGCATATAAGGTCTATGTGCATCAGGATGCCTTGCTTGTCAATAAGAATTTCGTCTTTGACCTGCTGAAAATATTTTCGGATCAGAGTGTGGGCGTTGTGGGCGTGATCGGCGCCAGGAAGCTGCCTGCCTCCGGCGTATGGTGGGATGCCATGCGCACCTATGGCAGGGTGCTCCATGCCTGTGAGCCGGAATGCGTGGTGGAGACTGCCTGCATGGAGCCATCAGGAGAATGGCTTGAGGTGGAGGCACTGGACGGGCTGCTGCTGGCAACAGCAGTGGATGTGCCCTGGCGTGAGGATTTGTTTGATGGCTGGCATTTTTATGATGTGAGCATGTGCAAGGAAATGCAACGGCTGGGTTATAAGGCAGTTGTGCCAAGGCAGGACAGCTTCTGGTGCATCCACTGCCCGAAGGAAAAGCCCCTGGCAGCAGAGTACAAGACATATCAGCACAGGTTCCTCAGGGAGTATGGGGATGAGCTGGAGCCTGAGATATAAGCTGCCGCAGCATGGCAGTGCTCTGGCAATGGTAATGGATATGATGATTTTTTGTGGTGAGGCAGGATGGAACTGGAAGTTGTAAATGAGTGGGCAAGGTCAGCGGAAGGCTGCTTTGCCCGGGGGGATATGAACAGCATGCGGGCCTGTGGCAGGCAGCTTTTGGAGGAAGTGCCGGAAAGCCCGGAGGGGCTGGCGCTGGTGGCAGAGGCATCGGTTTATTTGCAGGACTTTGAGACGGCGGAGGAATATTTGCAGAAATTCTGGGAGCTGCCCAGCCAAAAAAGTGTGTCGGCAGCCAATCTCCGAGGGCTTTTGGCAGCAGCGGTGTTTTTTGGTGCCAGGTATGAGCTGGACAGGGCGCTTTCTGCTTATGAGCAGCTTTTCAGCCGCTATCAGGATGGCATCAAGAAGGGGCTTTCCTCCAGGCATCGCTTTATTTCAGGCCAGAAGGGCTGGAGCGAGCTGGACAGGCAGCTGGTGATGCGTGGCTACAGCTTCTATGCTGATACCTGCCTTTTGGCAGGGGAGACGGAAAAGGCGGCGGAGGCGGCTTTCATGGTCAGCAGCATGCTGGAGGACCGGGCTGCGGCTGCCAGCTATTTCAGCAAGGGCTTGTTTCTGAGCAATTATCGCAGTGCGGATGCCCAGAGCCTGGCGGCAAAGCATGCCCAGTATGGACAGATGTACCCGGAGCAGCTGGGCTTTCCCCATGATGCCAATACGAAAAACAAGCCACATGCCCTGCGCATCGGCTATATTTCTCCTGATTTCCGCCTCCATGCGGCGGCGTATTTCTTTACGGCACTGCTGAAGGATGGCACTCATGGGGAGTTTACGGTGTACGGCTACTCCACAGGCAGGGAGGACCACGTTACCCAGAGGTTCAAGAAAATGGCTGACCGCTGGCGGGATGTGCACGGGCGCACCCCCCAGGAGATTGCCAAGCTGATTCACGATGACCGCATCGACATCCTGGTGGATTTGTCCGGCCATAGCCAGAACAGCTGCCTGCCGGTGATGGCATGCCGTCCGGCTCCCGTGCAGGTTTCGGGCATCGGCTATATAAATACCACGGGGCTTCCGGCAGTGGATTTTTTCCTGACAGATGAATGCTGCATGCCAAAGGGGGAACGGAATAGCGGCTTCATGGAGCAGCCTCTCAGGCTGCCTCACTGCCATCTGTGCTATCGCCCGGAAACCATGCGTGACCTGCGCTCCCAGGGACATAACGCCCCCGGCATGGAGCGTGGCTATGTAACCTTTGGCAGCTTCAACAGCTTTGCCAAGGTGACGGATGCCATGTTGGTGCAGTGGCGGAATATTCTGCAGGCGGTGCCGGATTCAAGGCTTGTTATCAAGTGCAAGATATGCAGCGTGCCGTCGGGGCAGGAGATTGTGCGCCAGAGGTTCCGCAGGCTGGGAGGCGATGCAGGCAGGCTGGAGCTACGGCCTTTTACGCCGGATTATCTCACCCAGTACAACGATATTGATATCATCTTAGATACTGCTCCCTACAACGGGGGCTTGACCACCTGCGATGCCCTCTACATGGGGGTGCCGGTGGTTACCCTGCGGGGCAAAACCCATGGTTCCCGCTATGGCGCCTCTATCCTGACTGCCGCCGGCCTGCCGGAGCTGGTAGCAAATAGTCCCCGGGAATATGTGGCAAAAGCAGTTCAGCTTGCCACTAACGGCATTTTGCTGAACAAGCTGCACCGGGATCTGCCTGAAATGATGCGCAATTCACGCCTCATGGATGGCAAGGCATATATGCAGGATTTGGAGGCCGCCTACAAAAAAATCTGGCAGCACTATTGCAGCGGCAGCTTATTGCCGATAAAATAGGTATAAAGGAGGGGATTTTATGGATTATATGAGCATTGCAGCCATGTCCGTGGGCCTGCATCAGCAGCAGCTTGACATGCAGGTGGGCACATCGGTCATGAAGATGGCAATGGAAACCTCGGAAGCAGCCATGATGGACATGCTGGAGTCCATTGATGTATCCGCCATGACAGGCATCGGCGGCAATATAGACCTTCTGGCATAAAATTTATGCTTATGTTCATGCCCTAAAGTCTCAAAAGCAGAGTTGTCTGAAACTTTTACTTGCTTTTTTTCTCTCATGCAAGTATACTAAGTCGTAGTAGGATGTCTCTTTGTCCACCTGGGATTAGGTAAAAGAAGTAAGCGCACATATGGGATATTCAAAAAATATAATGGGGGATTTTTTTCATGGCATTTGTAGACGAGACTTTAGTATGTAAGGACTGCGGTAAGGAATTCATCTTCAGCGCAGGCGAGCAGGAATTTTACGCAGAAAAGGGCTTTGAGAACAAGCCGGTTCGCTGCCGTGATTGCCGCGATAAGAGACGTCGCAATCGTGAAGGTGGAGAGAAGGAACAGCGCCAGATGTTCACCGTAGTATGCGCTCAGTGTGGCAAGGAGACCGAGGTTCCATTTGAGCCGAAGAATGACCGTCCTGTATATTGCCGCGACTGCTTCCAGGCAAGGAAGAACGGCTGATAAGTATCGGCTGTGTGCTGATGGTGCGCTCATATAGCGGTGTGCTGTCGCGTAATCGCATATTATGCGTACATAACTAAATGTGGCAATGAAGCCCAGGATTCGCAAGCGTTTCTTGGGCTTTATTTTATGGCTGGGGAATATTGAACCAGTAAAATGTTTTTTTGAAGCAAGGGGGATTTTTTACATGTCAAGGAAATTATTGGTACTGTGCATGGCTGCCCTGATGGCTATGGCTGCCCTGGTGGCTGGCTGTGGCGGTGAGCAGAAGGCTGCTGAGAGCGAGAAGGTTCTGAAGGTTGGCGTAAATGCTGATTTTGCTCCATTTGAGTTCCAGGATGAGAACGGCAAGGAGTATCAGGGCTTTGATATGGACCTGATCCGCGCTGTAGGCGAGGAAATGGGCTACAAGGTAGAGATTAACAACCTGAACTTTGACGGCTTGATTCCTGCCCTGGAGGCTGGCAACATTGATGTCTGCATTTCCGGCATGACCATCAACGAGGAGCGCAAGCAGAAGGTTAACTTCTCCGATCCTTATTACAAGTCCGGCCTGTCCATCATCGTGGCAAAGGATAACGATTCCATCAAGAAGTTTGAGGACCTGAAGGGCAAGAAGGTTGCTGTGCAGATTGGCACCACCTCCGCTGCCGAGGTAAAGAAGATTAAGGACGTTGAGTTGAAGGAATTTAATTCCTCTGCTGACACCTTCATGGAGCTCCGTGCCAAGGGCGTTGATGCAGTAGTAAATGACCGTCCGGTAAATGACTACTACATCATGAAGAGCGGCGAGACCAATGTAAAGGCACTGCCTGATCTCCTGACCTCCGAGGACTACGGCATTGCCGTATCCAAGAAGAACGAGGAGCTTCTGAAGCAGGTTAATGATGCCCTGAAGAAGCTGCACGATAACGGCAAGTACGACGAAATCTTCACCAAGTGGTTTGGCACTACCAGCAAGTAATTGGTGCTGCCATGCTGCCGGCCTGCCCGGGCAATGCATGTGGTGTAGTGGCTGTGGTGCAGTGGCTGGCACGACCATGCAAATCACATAAATAATGCAAAATGCACTGTTGCTTTGGCGATGGTGCATTTTTTCTTTATTGACACTGTTGCTTTGGTTTCATATAATATGTTAGTAATATTATTTTAGAGGACGTGTATGGATATGAATTTGAATGTTGATCTGATGATCAATTCCCTTCCCCTGCTGATTACAGGTGCCGGAATTACGATACAGATTACGGCTATTTCTGTGGGACTGGGCTTGATTATCGGCATGTTTGTGGGCATTGCCAGGATTTCCAATGTTAAGCTGCTGCGCTGGCTGGCGGCAATCTATATTGATTTTCTGCGGGGCACGCCGCTTTTGGTGCAGATTTTCCTGATTTACTTTGCCCTGCCGGTCATTCTGGAGCAGAGGGTGGACCCCTTCATCGCTGCCATCACCGCTTGCGGCATCAACAGCGGTGCCTACATCGCTGAGATTTTCCGTGCCGGTATTCAGGCGATTGACGAGGGGCAGATGGAGGCCGGCAGGTCACTGGGCATGACCTGGGTGCAGACCATGCGCTATATTATCGTGCCGCAGGCGTTTAAGAACATCGTGCCGCCTCTGGGCAACGAGTTTATTGCGCTTCTCAAGGATTCCTCACTGGTGTCCGTTATCGGCTTTGAGGAGCTTACCCGCCGTGGTCAGCTGATTATTGCCCGTACCTACGGCTCCCTGGAAATCTGGATCAGCGTGGCGATTATCTATCTGGTCATGACGCTGACAATTTCCCGTCTGGTAGCATATCTGGAGAAAAGGTTGGATACGAAATGATTGATATAAAGAATTTGCATAAATCCTTCGGGGAGCACGAGGTGCTGAAGGGCATCGACCTGCACATCAATCCCCAGGAGGTAGTGGTTATTATCGGGCCGTCAGGCTCCGGCAAGAGCACCCTGCTTCGCTGCATGAATCTCCTGGAGGAGCCTACCAGCGGCAGCGTGGTGGTGGACGGCATTGACCTGACCGGGGACTCTGACATCAACAAGGCCAGGGAGGAAATCGGCATGGTGTTCCAGCGGTTCAACCTGTTTCCTCACATGACGGTGCTGCAGAATATTACCCTGGCACCGATTAAGGTGCGCAACATGGCAAAGGCAGAGGCGGAACAAATCGCCCGTGAGCTTCTGGAACGGGTAGGCCTTGCTGACAAGGCTGATGCCTATCCGCCGCAGCTTTCCGGCGGACAGCAGCAGCGCGTAGCGATTGCCAGGGCTCTTGCCATGCGCCCGAAGGTGATGCTCTTTGATGAGCCTACCTCGGCACTGGACCCGGAAATGGTAAACGAGGTGCTGGATGTAATGAAAAGCCTTGCTAATGAAGGCATGACCATGGCTGTGGTCACCCATGAGATGGGCTTTGCCCGGGAGGTGGGGGACAGGCTGCTGTTTGTGGATGGCGGCAATATCATCGAGCAGGGTGCTCCGAAGGATGTATTTGAAAATCCTAAAGAGGAGCGGACGAAGCTGTTCCTGTCAAAAGTATTGTGATATAAAAAAGAGACATCAGAGCAATATCCGATGTCTCTATTTTTTATGGTTTTTTCAGTTAAATGCTGTATGCTTTATGCTCAGTATTCGGACTCAATGAGGCCGTACTTCCCATCGCTGCGGCGGTATACCACGCTGACGGTCTCTGTATCAGCATCCCGGAACACAAAGAAGTCGTGATTGAGGAGGTTCATCTGCATGATGGCTTCCTGCACATCCATCGGACGCACGTTGAACTTCTTTTTCTTGACAACAGGGAACTCGTCTTCCTCGTCAGGGATTGCTGGCGCAAAAGGAGCAGCGGCAAAGGCCTCATCCAGCAGGGTGCCGTCGCGGAAGCGGCGTTGCATCTTGGTCTTATGCTTGCGGATCTGGCGATCCAGCTTCTCGATAACCAGGTCAATGGAGGTATACATATTGTTAGTTACTTCCTGACCGCGGAGCAGGACGCCCTGTACAGGAACTGTTACCTCAACCTTCTGGCGCTCCTTCGATACGCTGAGCAGTACAGCGATATCCCCCACGTCATTGAAGTAGCGGGTAACCTTGCCCACACGCTTCTCCACATAATCCCTCAGGGCAGGAGTAACTTCTACGTTTTTTCCTCTAATAGTGAATGTTGCCATAATAACATCCCCTTTCTAGTAGACTATGATGTTATATTCGCCATCAGTATACGAAAACCCTCTTTTTTGGAGAAAAATATTTGTGAAATTTTGACTTATAGTTGATACTTTGATAAACTAATGTAGAGTTTTTGTGTATTGCTGGCATGGTGGCTTTGTGGGACTGCCCCATTGTTAAATTGTAATATGCGATATTGCTGCATTGTATCTTAATTATAGATGAGCTGTTGATAAGTAATGAGTCGTACGAGACGGATAAGACCATGAAATAGGAGTGAGTTCATGTTTGGTATTTTAAAACGCTTTTTGGGCGATAACAACGATAAAGAGGTTAAGCGCCTGCGCCAGATTGTGGAGAAGATTAATTCCTACGAGGAAAGCCTGATAAATCTCAGTGATTCCTCATTGACACGCTATACGGAAAAATTCAAGGACAGGCTGGCAGCCGGTGAGACTCTTGACGATATTCTGCCGGAGGCCTTTGCCGTAGTCCGGGAGGCTTCCAAGCGCGTGCTGGGCATGCGTCATTTTGATGTGCAGATGATGGGCGGTATCTGTCTCCACGAAGGCAAGATTGCCGAGATGCGTACAGGTGAGGGCAAGACACTGGTTGCTACCCTGCCGACCTATCTGAATGCCCTGACAGGCAAGGGCGTGCATATGGTGACAGTCAATGACTACCTGGCAAAGCGCGACAGCATTGAGATGGGCAGGCTGTATAACTTCCTGGGACTGAGTGTGGGGCTTATCCGCCATGACATGGATTTCCCGGAGCGCAAATTTGCCTATAACTGTGATATTACCTTTGGTACCAATAATGAATACGGCTTTGATTACCTCCGTGACAACATGGTGGTAGACCTGAACCAGATGGTGCAGAGAGAGCTGAACTTCGCCATCGTGGACGAGGTGGACAGCATTCTCATTGATGAGGCGAGGACACCGCTGATTATCTCCGGTCCCGGCTCCAAGTCCACCGACAGCTATGTGAAGATGGCAAAGGCAGTGGAGCATCTGAAGGAAGGCGTTGACTACACTGTTGACGAAAAGGCAAAGACCGTGGCGCCTGCTGACAGCGCTGTGCCGAAGATTGAGAAGCTGGTAGGGGTAAAGAACCTCTACGACCCTGAGAATATTGAGATGTCCCACTGCTTTACGGCTGCCCTGCGGGCCAAGGCACTGATGAAGCGTGACCGGGATTATGTAGTCAAGGATGGCGAGATTGTCATCGTTGACGAGTTTACAGGCCGCTTGATGGAGGGGCGCCGCTATTCTGACGGCCTGCATCAGGCAATTGAGGCAAAGGAAGGGCTGGAGGTACGCAGGGAGTCCCAGACATTGGCATCCATTACCTTCCAGAACTATTTCCGCATGTACAACAAGCTGTCCGGCATGACCGGTACGGCAAAGACAGAGGAAGACGAGTTCCTGAAAATCTACAAGCTGCCGGTAATCGTCATTCCGACCAACAAGCCGATTGCCCGTATCGACCATCCGGATGTTATTTACAAAACAAAGCGTGCCAAGTACAAGGCAGTTGCCAACGATGTGGCAGAAATCCACGCCAAGGGGCAGCCGGTGCTGATCGGCACCACTTCCATAACCCAGTCTGAGGAGCTCAGCCATATCCTGCAGGAGCGCAATATTCCTCACAGCGTGCTGAATGCCAAGTTCCATGAGCAGGAAGCGGAGATTATTGCCGATGCCGGTCAGAAATCTGCCGTGACCATTGCCACCAACATGGCAGGCCGCGGTACTGATATTAAGCTGGGGGATGGTGTGCCTGAGCTGGGCGGTCTTTTCATCGTGGGTACGGAGCGTCATGAGTCACGCCGTATCGACAACCAGCTCCGTGGCCGTGCCGGCCGTCAGGGTGATCCGGGCGAGTCCCGCTTCTACCTGTCCCTGGAGGATGATCTGCTGCGGCTCTTTGGCTCCGACAACATCTCCAGCATCATGGACAGGCTGGGCATGGGTGAGGATGACCCGATTGAGCACAAGCTGATTACCCGTTCCATTGCCAATGCCCAGAAGAAGGTAGAGGGCAGGAACTTTGATATGCGCAAGCATGTCCTGCAGTATGACGATGTGATGAACCAGCAGCGCGAGGTCATCTATGCCGAGCGCAGGAAGGTGCTGAGGGGCGAAAATCTCCGGGAGCATATCCTGACCATGATTGGCGGCATTATCGAGGCGGAGATGAATCAGTACGCCAACGAAAAGCTCTATCCTGAGGAATGGTCCCTGGACGAGCTCATCAAGGATGCGGAGAGCATCTATGCGCCTGCTGGCAGGCTGAAGCTGGATGAGCTGGAGGAAATGAGCCGGGACGAGGTACAGGAGTTCCTGAATCAGATGGCGGAGGAATCCTACGCTCAGCGCGAGCAGCTCTTTGGCGAGGCAAATATGCGGGAGCTGGAGAAGATCATCATGCTCCGGGTGGTGGACAACCGCTGGATGGAGCATCTGGATCGCATGGATATGCTCCGGGAGGGTATAGGGCTTCTGGCTTACGGCCAGCGTAACCCTCTGATTGAGTACAAGATTAAGGGCCATGAGATGTTCGGCCAGATGATAGACTCCATTCAGAATGATATTGCTTCCCTGATTTTCCGGGTGAACATCATCACTCAGGAGCAGCAGGAGGCCATGGAGCGGGAGGCGCAGCAGCGCATGGCGGCAGCCAGGCAGACACATGGTGACCAGTCCGATGATGCAGTGAAGAAGCAGCCGGTAAAGACCGGTGAGAAGGTGGGCAGGAATGATCCTTGCCCATGCGGCAGCGGCAAGAAATATAAAAATTGTTGTGGTAAAAAGGCGTAAGGAGTGAAATATAATGCTGGAGGATTTGAAGCCGGAAATCACGGCTCTCCAGGGGCGGCTGGCAGAGATGGAAAAGGCTCTGGATGTTGCCCGCAAAGAAGAAAAAATTGCAGAACTGGAATACAAGATGGGCGAGCCTACCTTCTGGGATAATCCTGAGGAAGCCCAGCGCATCAACCAGGAGCTGAATGATGTAAAAATCAGCGTGGACAAGTACAAGGCCCTCCTGGCAAAGTATGACGATGTGCAGGTCATGTGGGAAATTGGCATGGATGACAAGGACGAAAGCGTAGAGGCTGATGTCCGTGCCGACATGGATGCCATCAACAGGGCACTGGAGGAACTGCAGCTGGAGGTGCTGCTGTCCGGCAAGTACGATGCCAACAACGCTATTCTCACTCTCCATGCAGGTGCTGGCGGCACCGAGGCACAGGACTGGACCAGTATGCTGCTGCGCATGTACGGCAGGTATGCAGAACGCCACGGCTTTTCTGTGGAAACTGCTGACCTTTTGCCGGGGGACGAGGCAGGCGTCAAGTCAGCTACCCTCTTTATCAAGGGGCATAATGCCTACGGATTTTTGAAGTCTGAGAAGGGTGTGCACCGTCTTGTGCGCATTTCGCCATTTGACTCTGCGGCACGCCGTCATACTTCCTTCTGCGCCTGTGATATTATGCCGGAGCTGGATGATACGGTAGAGGTGGAAATCAACATGGATGATGTGCGTGTGGATACCTACCGCGCCAGCGGTGCCGGTGGCCAGCATATCAACAAGACTTCCTCTGCTGTCCGTATGACTCATGAGCCTACCGGCATCGTGGTACAGTGCCAGAATGAACGCTCCCAGATTCAGAATCGTGAGCAGTGCCTGAAGATGCTCCGTGCCAAGCTCTTTGAGCTGGAGGAGGAAAAGAAGGAGAAGGAGATTGCTGCCCTGGAAGGCGATCAGCAGAAGATCGAGTGGGGCAGCCAGATTCGTTCCTATGTTTTCCATCCGTACAACATGGTTAAAGACCACCGCACCAGTGCGGAAACGGGCAATACCCAGGCCGTGATGGATGGCGATCTGGATATGTTTATTGAGGCGTTTTTGCGTGCCAAGGCCAACCATCAGCTGTAATGGATGGTTGTGCCTGTGCAGCAGCCTGAAATATAGGAGTTTGTATGCGCAGATTTTGTGTTGTTTTGGCTGCGGCACTGGTGCTGGCAGCTGCTTTTAGCCAGCTTGTCCTGCCGGGACTGATGGAAAACAGGCTGGGCAATAGCATCCGTTCAGCCCTGCAGGCGGAAAATGTGACGGTGGATATGTCTGCCATGCCGGGGCTGAGGCTTCTGTCAGGCCATGCCGACAGCATTGACATTGTTGTGGACAAGGCACAGCTGGGGGATATTCAGGTGGAAAAGCTCACTCTTCATGGTGAGAATGTACAGGCGGATTTTTCTGCCCTGGACAAGCATGACGGTTCTGCCATCAGGTCAGCCGACAGTCTGGAGCTGACCGGCATGATCACCCAGCAGGCATTGCAGGAGATGCTGGAAAAGAAACTGGACAAGGTGGAAAAACTCGAGGCTGTCATGGACAGGGACAAGCTGACTGCTTCCGGCCAGGTGAAGCTTATCGGCAGGACGGCGGATATTCATCTGGAGGGCAGGGTGCTGGCAAGGGACGGCGGCCTGTACTTCCACATGACGCAGCTGGATATCCGGAATGCAGTTTTTGGTCAGGCAGTGCTGGGCAATTTCTTCGGGGATATCCTGCTGTTTGATTTGTACAGCTCCCCTGTCAGGGCGGAGATTGAGGATGTAGAGCAGCATGATGGCTATGTAGTCATAAGAGCCAGGTCATAGGCTATAGACTGTGCCATAAAGGCTGGGGATAGGAAATTATGAAGCAATTCAAGTACAATAAATTTTTAATCTTGCTGATTGTAATCGGCATGCTGGCTTCCCTGGTGATTGATGTAGAGCGTCATCAGGTGGAGCAGCAGAACAGGTCCGTTGAGCTGGTCATGGATTATGAGGACCTGGTGGAGCTGGCGGAGAAGGAGGGCGTTCAGCCGGAGACGGTGCTGGCACAGGCAAAAAAAGCCGGTGTTACTTCGCTGGCTGTCTATGAGACCACCTTTAAGAAGCTGAATGTCAACGGCAAGGCCTCGGCAGTCAACGGCAGCACCATTCTGGCAAATTATCAGAATGGCGGCATCAGTGATGCGGGCTGGCGCAATTTGGTGGAAGCCGGGCAGATCAAGGGTACCAATGTCTATGTGACGGGGCACCATCAGCAGACCTTTCAGGAGGTGCACGAGGATCTGGTGCGCCGCCTGGGGGCTGACAGGGTAAAGGAGCTTACCGTCAGCGGCCAGCGGGTTCTGGAGGTCAAGGCAAATTACGAGGAACTTGAGAAGATGGATCTGGGCATGCCTACGGACGAGATGCAGGCAGTGAATGATGCAGGCTTCTATGTGCTGGCACGGCCTACCAATTATCGCCAGTGTACCCGTGATGATATTGATGCCTTTTATGACCGGCTTGATGGTTTCCGGGTGTCGGGCATTGTTTTCTCAGGCTCCCAGACCCTGGGGGCGCCGGATGAGTCCGAGTATATGGCGGAGCAGATGCTGAAGCGTGATTTGACGCTGGGCATGATTGAGGGCGTCACCCAGCTGCAGTTCTTCCATCAGGATGGCATGCTGGAGATTGCCAAGGCAATGGATTACAAGTCTGCAAGGCTGTATTCCATTCCAAAGGACGAGCAGAAGAAGATGAAAATCGCGGAGGCAGTTGATCGCTGGGGTACCACGGACGATGAGCGCAATATCCGCTTCAACCTGCTGAAGACCTTTGACAAGCCGTCTCCCGGCATGACCCTGCTGGAGACCAATATGACCTACATCGCAGGTGTCCGGGACAAGCTGGAGGCTCAGGGCTTTACCATGGGCAGGGCAGGTGTCTTTGAGCACTTCTATCCATCAAGCATGGTGCGGGCACTGGTTATCCTGGGGGTAGTGGCAGCAGGGGTGCTCTACCTTACTTTGGTAATTCCTGATATGAAGCTGCGATATGTCTATGGACTGCTGCTCTTTATCGGTGCAGTTGCCCTGCTGCCTGTGCTGATGGGGCATGGCAACAAAATTCGCGTGGTGGCTGCACTGGTGGCTGCCAATGTATTTCCAGCCATTTCCGTGCTGTGGATGCTGGACCGCATCCGGGGACGGATGGCATCAGGCAATGCCGGCCTTTTGCGCATGATAGGCACGGGTGTTGTAGCCTTGGCAGTTTGTGGTATAATGTCTTATGTGGGGGCTGCTTACCTGTCAGGCTCATTGGCGGATACGGAGTACCTGCTGGAGGTAAATATCTTCCGGGGCATCAAGCTGACCTTCATCATGCCGATTGTGCTGGTGGCTATCGGCTTTTTGCAGCGGTTTGATGTGTTTGACGGCAAGATGGATGATACAGAGGGCTTTTTGGAGCAGTTCAAAAAGATGCTGGATACTCCTGTAAAGGTAAAGACGCTGCTGGGGCTGTTCCTTGTGCTGGTGGCAGGCGTGGTTTTCGTGGCACGTTCCGGCCACACCATGGGCATGCCGGTATCGGCCACCGAGCTGAAGCTGAGGGCATTCCTTGAGCAGGCAATGTACGCCCGTCCGCGTACCAAGGAGTTTATGATTGGGCATCCTGCCTTTATGCTGGCAGTGATGGCATGGTTCCGCAAATGGCCTACCATGGTGCTGTTTGTGCTGGTGCTGGTGGCAACCATCGGGCAGGGCTCTATGGTTGAAACCTTTGCCCACATGCGCTCCCCTGTCTTCATGTCCTTTGCCAGGGGCATCGGGGGACTGGTGCTTGGTGCCGGTGTGGGTGCTGTCTGCATGATTTTTGTGGATTTGTGGATTAAGTATGTGGCACCGAAGCTGGCAACCGGAAAAAAGTGAGCCTGAATGGCTTTACATGGTTTTGCGTATGAAATCCAGATGTGTATATATTGATATGTTTAGAAGGAATGACAACAGAGCATGAGTAATGTTGTAATTTCCGGATATTACGGCTCCAGAAATGCCGGCGATGAAGCGATGCTGGCGGCTATGGTAGAGGTTTTATCGGATTTGAATCCCAAAGTGAATATTACTGTAATATCTGCCAGCCCGGAGGATACCAGGCAGCGCCACGGCGTCAATGCCGTGGGCTGGCTGGACCTGCGGGGGATTTTTGCTGCTGTCAGGAAAGCGGATTTGCTGATTAGCGGCGGCGGCAGCCTGCTGCAGAATGTAACCAGCCGCAGGAGCCTGTACTACTATCTGCTGATTATCTGGCTGGCAGAGCTTCTGGGGACTCCTGTCATGCTCTATGCCCAGGGCATAGGCCCCATCAATGGCGGTTTTGCCCGCTGGTTTATGGGCTATATCGGCAACCGTGTCAGGATGATTACCGTCCGTGACCGGGGCTCCCTGAAGGAATTGAAGGCATTGGGGATTACCCGTCCCCATATTGAGCCTACGGCGGACCCTGTCCATGCCATTCATCAGGTGGACAGGAGCATTGGCAGCCAGATTTTGCAGCGGCACGGGATTTCCGTAGGAGAGAAGCCGCTGGTCTGCATCTCGGTCCGTGAATGGTGCGGCATGAGCCATTACAAGGAAGTGGTGGCAAGGGCTGCTGACAGGATTGTGGAGGAATTTTCCGCCAGGGTGGTTTTTCTGCCGATGCAGTACCCGGAGGATGTGCGGACGGCGGAGCAGGTGGCGGCTCTGGCAAAGCACGATATGGTGGTGCTGCCGGAGGAATACAATACCAGCCAGCTGTTATCTATCGTGGGCAACATGGACTTATTGATATCTATTCGTCTTCATGCCCTGATTTTTGCCGGTGTGATGGGAGTGCCCATGATTGGCATTTCCTATGATCCGAAGGTGGATCGCTTTTTGGAGTCAGTAGGCGAGCAGCCTGTGGGTACGCTGGAGGATGTGGATTTTGAAAAGCTGATGGAGCAGATTCGTGCCAAGTGGAATGACAAGGCAGGCTTCAGCCAGCAGAATGAGCAGCTTTTTGATGACCTGCGGCGGCTGGCGATGCATAATGCAGAGCTGGCATACAGCGTGATTCGCAAGGTATAGATGGATTTTGGTTTGCCTGGCAATGGTATGCTGGAGATACGTGCCGGGCAGCTGCAAATAGAAAAGGACATGGGATGCTTTAGGCACTCCATGTCCTTTTTCCGTTATGTTGCATATTTTATGAAGCCCTGCCAATGGGTTACAGATACCGTGACCTGAGCAGGGTGATTTCCCGGCGGTAGCCGTCGTTATCGTTTGGCGTTTCCAGAATAAATGGCAATTTCTGCAGCAGGGGATGGTTGATAACCCGGACGATGGCTTCCAGTCCCAGGCTGCCCTCGCCGATTTTGGCATGGCGGTCCTTGTGGGAATTGAAAGGCGTCAGGCTGTCATTCAGATGGATTGCCTTGAGGCGGTCCAGTCCGATAATGCGGTCAAATTCCGCCAGCACCCCGTCCAGGTCATTGACAATATCGTAGCCTGCGCTGTAGACATGGCAGGTATCAAGGCAGACGCCCAGATGGCTGTCCAGCTCCGTGCGGTCGATGATGGATTTGAGCTCCTGAAAGCTGCGGCCAACCTCCGTGCCCTTGCCGGACATGGTTTCCAGCAGGACGGTGGTGGTCTGCTCCGGCTGCAGTACCTGATTGAGAAGCTCGGCAATCAGGTGGATGCCCTTTTCGGCACCCTGTCCCACATGGGA
>JAEDOE010000205.1 GCA_016302095.1 Anaerovibrio sp.
AATGCGTGGCAGGGCTGATTCCTGATTATGAGGGCAGGGTTCTGATTAATGGGGAGGAGGTCAACCCCAAGACGCAGACTATCGGCTTTATGCCGCAGAATTATGGGCTGCTGCCCTGGAAAAATGTGGTGGATAACATCTGCCTGGGCATGAAAATCAAGAAGGCGCCGGAGCTTCTTGACCGCAATGTGATTAAGCGGCTGATGCGCCAGCTGGGCATTGAGGGGCTGGGGCACCGCTATCCGGTGGAGCTGAGCGGCGGACAGCAGCAGCGGGTAGCACTGGCCAGGGTTTTTGCCCTGCAGCCGGACGTGCTCCTGATGGATGAGCCTTTTTCTGCGCTGGATGCCATTACCCGTGAGGAAATGCAGGATATTTTTCTCCGGCTCTGGCGCAAGTTCAACGTGTCCACGATTTTCGTCACCCACTATGTGGAAGAAGCCCTGTACCTGGGGCAGAAAATTGTGGTGCTCTCCGCCTATACCGGCGGCATCAGCCAGATTATCGAAAATCCGCTGTTTGGTGGCAAGGATATTCGCCAGCAGCCTGAGTTTTTTGAAATGGGGCTGCGCCTGAGAAATCTTATTAAGAAGGACTGGAATCAGATATGGGAAAATCAATGAGCATTTGGTATCTGGCAGCGGCGGTCTTTTTGACTGTCCTGTGGGCGGTGGCGGCAGAGCTGGTGGCGTTGCCGATTATTCCCAGCCCGGTGCTGGTGGTGGAAAACCTGGCAGATATTTTCATGAAGCATATTGCTATTCACAGCCTGTACAGCCTGTGGCGCATTGCGGCAGGCCTTTTGCTGGCGGTGGCTGTGGGACTTCCGCTGGGGGTGCTGATGGGCTATTTTCCCAAATGTGACCGTTTCCTTTCGCCTCTGGTCTATCTGACCTATCCTGTGCCGAAGATTGCCCTGCTGCCTATTCTGATGCTGCTTTTCGGGGTGGGGGAGTCCTCCAAGATAACCATGATTTTCCTGATTATTGTCTTTCAGGTGGTGGTGGCGGTGCGGGACGGCATCCGCTCCATTCCCAAGGAAACCCTTTATCCTCTGTACTCTCTGGGGGCTACCTTCCGGGATATTTTCTTTGAGGTGCTCTGGCCTGCTTCCCTGCCCAAGTTTATTACGGCTGTGCGGGTGGCACTGGCTACAGCGATTTCCGTGCTGTTTTTTACGGAGACCTTTGGCACGAAGTACGGCATGGGGTATTTCATCATGGATGCCTGGCTGCGGGTGAATTATCTGGAGATGTACTCCGGCATTGTTGTTCTGAGCTTCATCGGGCTGGTTATGTTTACGACTATTGATATGATTGAGCAGTATGCCTGCCGCTGGCAGTACAAGCAATGAGCTGCTGACGGTGTGATTGTGCCCAAATACAAGACTATAGCACTAATATTGTTAGTAGTTTTGTCTAATTATTTGTGTGTTGGTAGCATTGTAACGGCGTTTTATGGTAATATATAGATATATTTTTATAACAAGGGATGGTTGATATTTATGGATGGAAAGTTAAGTAAGGATGCTTTTAAGGATTTGACTGTCACCAATATCATGGAAATGGTAGTGGATGAGCAGTTTCCTATTGTGATGCAGAAATTCCCTGGTGCATGCTGCTGCAAGCAGTGCCTGTCGGATATAAAGGCGATGTCCCTGAACGGGCTGAAGCCTCATTATGTTTCATCTGAAAGAGGAAATCTGTTTGAGCGCATCAATACCTCTGATATGATTATCAAGGTGGATGTGCTGCGGGCCATGACTGAGGCAGCTGAAAAAGTTACCAGGAATCCGCGTCATGAATGACAATAGTGAATATTTACTTCCTTGAATGCAGTCCTGGGGGCTGCATTCTGTTTTTTGCAAAAAAAGACTGGCGCAGCTAATTGCTTAGTGCGTCAGCCTCTCCTGCTTATATTTTGCCATCCAGCAGGTCCTGGATGGTGATGCCGTAGAAAAAATCCTTGGTGAGCCGGTCGTATTTTTCCCACATGGGAAGTGTCAGGCAGGTACTTTTGCGGTCACAGGGCTCTGCCTCCGGCAGCAGGCAGCTCACCGGCGAGATAGAGGTTTCTTCCAGATAAAGCACTTCGCCGACGGTGTACTCTGATGGCTTTCTGGTGAGGCGGTAGCCGCCCTTCTTGCCGCTGATACCCTTGATAAGCTTTGCCTGCACCATCTCCCTGATGACAATCTGCAGGTATTTCTCAGAAATATTCTGCCTCTGGGCGATAGTGCGCAGAGGAATGTATTCATCGCTGTCCTGGCTGGCTAAGTCCAGCAGCAGCCGCAGGGCATATCTTCCCTTGGTGGAAATCATATAAAGCACCTCCAAAAATATTCTTAAGCATATTATAATACTATGTTGGTGGGGATGACAATGAAAATCTTATTGACTCCGTTGTATAATTATTGTACAATGTCAGTGTTCGTGAGACTGACGGAAGTGGAATTGACCACATGAATTGCGAATGAGATGATTGCCGACCGTCTGGGCAGAAGATGCCCCGATGGCGGCATTTTTGTTTGCATTTTTAAAGGAGTGTGTTGATGGTGAAGGAAAATGGCAGGCTTTTCGTCAGTTCAGTGCTGGCAGGGATGTGTATTGCCTTGGGCGGTACAGTTTTTTTGCGGCTGAAGGATGCTTTTCCAGGTGGCAATGTGATTGGGGCAATACTTTTTACAGTGGGGCTCTTTGTGGTTTGTACAAGGGGCTATGCCTTGTTTACCGGCAAGGCATGCTATATTTTCGATAATCCTCCTGCTTATCTGGGCAAACTGCTTTTGATATGGCTGGGCAATCTGGCAGGGACGGGCTTTTTTGCCTTGATGGAGCGCATGACCTCTATCTGCGGCGCAAATGGCATCGATGCTGTGGCAGCCGGACTGGTGGCGGCGAAGGTTGCCAATACCGGCGTGTCCCTGGTCATTCTGGGGGCGGTGTGCAACATTTTTATTTTTATCGCTGTCAACGGCTATGCCAAAAATCCTCACGAGCTTGGCAAGTACCTGGCACTGTTCCTGGGGGTGTCCTGCTTTATCCTCTGCGGTTCGGAGCATAGCGTGGCGGATATGTATTACTGGTGGGTGTCAGGCTGTATGCTGGCAGAGCCGGGGACTGCATTCATTTGCCTTTTGTATATTTCCCTGGGGAATATTATCGGCGGTGTGCTGTTTCCTGTGCTGGAACGTTATATATAAAATGAGCAGAATAGGCCATCTTTGCAGGTGGCTTATTTTTGTAAAATTTTCTCTGAAAACATTTTCGTCAGTGGAAAACATCATCAGGTCAGCAGGGGATATAATTACAGCATAGAAATAAAA
>JAEDOE010000206.1 GCA_016302095.1 Anaerovibrio sp.
AATACTCAATGCGGGCATCATCGTGAATCATGCCGTCAGCTTCCTCATGCTCATGAAGGCCGATGCCGTTCTCCACAATCATCAGCGGCATCTCATAACGCTCCTGCAGCACGTTCAGGGTATAGCGGAGGCCTACAGGGTCAATCTGCCAGCCCCAGTCATTTGCCTTCACAAACGGATTCTTCACTTCCTTGCCCATGTGACGCTTGTCCTCGGAGTCAAAGGCACTGGCAAAGCTCATGTAGTAGGAGAAGGCCAGATAATCAACCTTGCCCTCCTCCAGAAGCTTCAAATCGCCAGGCTCCATCTTGATATTGGTGCCGAAACGCTCCCACTCCTTCAGGATGTAGCTAGGATAATGTCCCCGGCACTGCACATCTGCAAAGACGAAGGTCCTATCCATTTCCTTCAGGGCAGCCATCTGGTCAAGAGGTGCCGCACTGGCCGGATATACAGGGCATACAGCCATCATGCAGCCGATGTACATGTCAGGGTTAATCTTGTGCCCCTCAATGACTGCCATAGCGGAAGCCACGAACTCGTGATGGGCAGCCTGATACATGACCTGGTACCTGTCCTCCCCCTCCTGATAACGGAGGCCGGAATCCTGGAAGGCATGATGGTCGCTCATGCCGCCGATGACCTCACGCTGATTGTTAATCTCGTTGAAGGTCATCCAGTACTTTACCTTGTGCTTGTAACGCTCAAAGCAGACCTTGGCATAGCGCACGAAAAACTCAATCATCTTGCGGTTGCGCCAGCCGCCATACTCATTGGCAAGATGCAGCGGAATCTCAAAATGTGACAGGGTAACCACCGGCTCCATGCCGTACTTCAGCATCTCATCAAAGAGGTCATCGTAGAACTTCAGGCCTTCCTCATTTGGCTCCAGCTCGTCCCCCTTCGGGAAAATCCTCGTCCAGGCGATGCTGGTGCGGAAGCACTTGAATCCCATCTGTGCCAGGAGGGCAATATCCTCCTTGTAGCGATGATAAAAATCAATGGCCTCATGGTTCGGATAAATCTTGCCAGGGATAATCCCGTCCGTAATCTCACGGGGAATCCCCGGCCCCCCTGCTGTCATTACATCGGCAACGCTAGGGCCCTTGCCCCCTTCATTCCAGCCGCCCTCCAGCTGATGTGCCGCCACTGCGCCGCCCCACAAAAATCCTTTTGGAAATGCCATAGCTTCTTCTCTCCTTAAATAAAAATTGCTTCCTAAAAAAATTACTTCTTCTAACCCTTTAAATCTATAACCTTGTGGCAACATTGTAGCACTGCCGGTACTTGTGCTACAAGAAAGGCAGCGCCTTTCACAACGACATTTCATAAAAAGCGCTGCCAGCCTGAAACAAAGTTCCAGATTTTTTATGCGGCCTGCTCCGCTTCCTCCTTCTGCATCTCCTTATCCATACGTCTCGTGAAAGGCAGATAAACCAGCACGGAAATCGCCAGGGTAATAATCTGCACCACAGCCCCCTGCCAGCCTGCCAGCAGGAGACCGGCAATAATCGGCGGCGCCGTCCATGGAACCTGCACCGCACCCATCGGGGACATAAAGCCGATAACCATCGCAAAATAAGTAATAGTCACAGCAATAATTGGCACAAGGATAAAAGGAATCAGCATATAGCCGTTGAACACGATTGGCAGTCCGAAAATAATAGGCTCGTTGATGTTGAACAGGCTTGGCACGGTAGCCATCTTGTTCAGGGACCGCAGCTGCTCTGATTTTGCCGTCAGGTAGGCTGCAATCACCAGCCCCATGGTCATGCCGCAGCCGCCAGCCTTGGCAAACATATCCACCTGGGCGGTAATCAGCTTGGCATTTGGATTGCCGATAAGGGTCTGCCCCGCATCCAGAAGTGCCTGATTGTCAAGGGCATTAGCCAGCAGCATCGGTGTCACTACGCCATTTACCACATTAGGGCCATGAATACCTGCCCAGAACAGCAGGCTGTGCAGCCCCTCGATGATGATGCCTCCGGCCAAAGTGTCCGTCAGGCTCTGCAAAGGCACCTGGATGACAGTAAATACCAGCTCAGGTGCGGAAGTGTTGCCGGCAAAATGGCAGATGCCCCATACGATGGAAGCCAGCAGGAACACCAGGAAGCCCGGCGTCAGTGCCTCAAAGGCCCTCACTACTCCCCCTGGCACGGACTCCGGCATCTTGATGCCGATGTGGTTCTTGACACAGTAGCAATAGATATAGCTGGTGGCAAAGGCTACCAGCAGGGCGGTGATGATGCCGTTGGAACCGGCCCAGTTCTTGGGAATCACATTGCCTGCAACCTGGCCGCCCTCCAGCACCACCTCCGGCGGAATGATGATGACGAAGGCCGCCAGGGCCAGCCCCGCCGCCGTCATGCCGTCCAGGCCTTCATTAGCCACATACTTGTAGGTCACGCAGACCACCACAATCAGGGCCAATATGCTGAACGTGCCGCCGCATACCGCAAACAGGGGCGCCGCCCAGTTCTCGCCGAAAATTCCCGCCATGAACTCATTCCAGCCTGGAACCGGCAGGCAGGCAACCAGCAAAAACAGCGAACCGCAAACCGTAAACGGGGTAGTCATGATAAAGCCGTCCTTGACCGCGATGATTGCCTTAATCTGAGCAAAGCGGTTCATGACCGCAAGAAATTTATTAAAAATTTCATCCTTTGACATCTTCCTTACCTCTCCTCAACAAAAGACTCAAAATGTACCGCGGAACTTAACCTCAATCAAAGTGTAGCACCGGCTGATTTTTCCCACAACAAAAGGAGTGCCCTCTGTAATGTTTTTTCAGAAAAAGCACTCCTTGCCTGTATCATCCATTCAATTTTTGCGGCTCTCCCTTTCTGCCTGTCCAAACATTCAGGTAGCAGCCATATAATTAATAATGGAAATTGCTGCGCAGCCACCTCTCCCTTTCCCCTACAGCCTTGAAGCCCTTCCGGGAAAGCAGCGCCGCGAAAATCACATCAATCACATACTGGGAGCCAATCCAGAATACCCGCGTCCACAGCTCCTCCAGCTTGCTGGCAGTCACCACCGGCAGCACCACCTCCGCCAGCTTGCCCAGGGTGGAATCCGGCGTACTGGTTATCAGGATAAACTTGCTGCCATGAGCCCGCAAATTCCTTGCCACATCAATCAGCATCCTGTTTTCCCCTGTCCTGCTGATGATGAAGCCGATATGCTTCTTGTTTTCCCTGGATGAGGTCAGGTACATCTGTGATATGGACAAGGGCAGGGTATAGCCCTTGTCCGCCATGCTGAGATTCACCGCTGCCAGATTGGCAATATGCACGTTGTCATCCGTGGCATAAAAATC
>JAEDOE010000207.1 GCA_016302095.1 Anaerovibrio sp.
TGGCAATAAATTAAAAACCAATATTGGTGCATCGTATCTTGTGGAGCAGATTTTTGACGATGCCCTGCTGGATGTACTGCGGACTAAGCTGGGGGCAGGGGAAGTGGACGAAGCAACCTGGAAAGAGGTTGTCAAGCCAAATTGGACAGATATGGCTTGTACAGCGAGAATTGGCTACATTGGCGGAGGTAATGCTCTAGTCCTTTTTCAGCCATCAGCTGATGACAGGCTGCTGGAAGAAATAGTCTACGATTTTACGAAACGTTTACTAGTGGAATATCCGGGACTGAGCACAGGTGCGGCCATAGGCAGTATCCGTCTTGAAGCCGATGGCAGGATGGGTGCAGATGCCGCTGGCATTAATGATTTAAGCAAGCTGGTACATAAATTAAAGGGATATCAGAGCAGTGTATTTCTAAATGTAAGTGTAGGATATACAGGGCTGACCTTGGTCTGCGATGTTAATGGCGAGGCAGCCAATGGATATGACAAAGCTACCAGGCGTTTTTATTCACAGGAAGTCCTGAGCAAGTTCCGTGCCAATAGCAATTCCGGTGGGCAGGAGGCAAAGGCTGAAGGAAATCTGCGCAGCAAGCTGCAGGAAGTATTTTCCTATACGCCGCAGAAGGAGAATATCTTAGCAGGCTATGCTTTTCCAAAGGATATTGACCATCTGGGGCAGAAGGAAACGGAGAATTACTTTGCCATTGTGCACATTGATGGCAACAACATGGGCCAAAAATTTGCGGCCTGCAAAACCCTGACGGAGCGCAAAAACAGGTCCTTGGAAATTCGCAGAAAAACTATTGCTGCCTTTTGCAGTCTGACGGACAGTATCATCGGTGAGCTGGATTCCTATAAAAAAGAACTGAACAGCTTTACAAACGATGATGGGCTTAGGGAGTTGCCTGTACGCCCTATCGTACTAGGTGGCGATGATATGACCTTTGTCTGCCCTGCCAAGCTGGCTCTCCGCTATACAAAGCGCGTGATGTCGTATATGTTGCAGGAGGGGATTGACACCTGTGCCGGCATAGCGATCTTGTCGACGGCATATCCGATTTTCCGTGGCTATACGCTGGCGGAGCAGCTTTGCGATGTGGCCAAGAAGGCTATGCGCAAAAATGCGGATAAGCAGAGCTGCTGGCTGGATTTTGCTATTCTGCATGGCGAGCAGGCACCATCGCTGGAGCAGATACGCAATAGAGAATATATGAGCACCGATCAGAAAAATATGCATTTTGGTCCTTATCGTCTTGATGGAGACATAAAGGCAGACAATAATATCAATGTGCTGGAAGAAGGTATATTGAAGCTGGCTTATGGCAAGCAGCGCCTGCCGATGAATAAAATTAAGGATTTGCGCCATATCCTGCCGCGTTCAGAGCATATCAGGAAGCAGTTTGTGCAGCAGCTGGGCAATAATAAATTGTCCCTGCCGCAGGTGGATGCATGGAAAGCATATAATGATGTGCTCTGGCATGAGGGGAAAACCCCTTATGTGGATGCTATTGAGATGATTGATTTCTATTTGCCGGAAGGGGCTGAAGCAGATGGCTAAGAAAAAGGAAATAAGGAGAAGGGCTATAAATGAAAGGCACACAAAAAAGGGGCTGGCTTCCAAGAACAAAACGAGTGTCTCCCAAATCCCTACTGGTGAATTTGATGTGCTGATTGAAAATATTTCGCCAATGCATTTGGGCTCCGGGCAGGCTGATGTCAATGTGGATGCGGATGTAGTTCATGATGAAAACGGCTTGCCGTATTTTCCAGGCAAGAGGCTAAAGGGGCTGCTCTATGAAAGTGGCATAGAGGTTCTTGAGATGCTGTCATCATGCGGCAGTGATTTCTATAGCAAGGAAGCATGGGATGAGCTTTTCAGTCATGGTGTGGAAAGTGCGTGCCGCCTGATTATTCCCAATATCAACCTGGAAGGCTATGAGAAGATAAGCAAGGAGTGGGCAGCCCTGATAAGAACATTCCCTGGCATGTTCCAGCCGGTGGACGTGCTGGGCTCCTACACTACTATCCGCTATCAGACCAAGATTGACAGTGAGACCGGGGTAGCGGCAGATACATCCTTGCACAACATGAGGGTAGTGGATGCACATCAAAGGTTTGCAGGCAGGATTAAAGTTCTGGGTGGCAAGCCTGAACATCTGGAACTTTTGGCACTGGCCTTTCAGAATTTGCAGCAGTCCGGCTTGAAGCGGAATCGCGGCTTTGGTGAAATAAAGTGTACGATGCTGCAGGATGGCAATAACATTCAAAGCACGCTTGTGCAGCAGGCATGGAAAAGGGGGAACATGATTTGATTAAGCAGCTGATAATCAAACTGAGTTTGTTGTCGCCGATAGTTGTATCTGACAGTGGCACAGCCGGTATCCTGTCATCCTCACAGGATATTTTTAGCGGCACAATGATACGCGGCATTTTGGCAAATGAATATATACGGGTCAACAAGCTGAAGGATAAGGCTCATGAAGATGCAGGATTTCAAAGGCTGTTTTATGGTAAGGTAAGCTATCTGCCTGCTACCCTGTGGGATAGGGAGACGAAAACTTTTGCTATCAGCCTGCCCCGCTGCCTGCAAAAAAGCAAGGATGGCAATACACTGCTGGATTTAATGTACAATAGCCCGGAGGCAGGCTTCAAGGGCTGCAAGGGGTATGGCATAATTGCAGAGGGAAAGCTGCAGCAGGTAAGCCCGGAAAAAAGTATCACCCTGCATGTGACCAGGAATCCTTATAATGATAAAAACGGCAAGGTCCGCCTGGCAGGCAAAAGCCTTGAAGGAAATATATATAATTATGAGTCAATTAATGCAGGGCAGGTCTTTGCAGGAAGCATAATTGGTAATGAAGCTGAATTGAAGGAGCTGCTGAAGAACTTTCCCCAGTCATTTGTTGTGTATGCAGGCAAATCAAAATATACCCAGTATGGAAGCTGCCGGGTTGAACTGGGCAGGATAAAAGATGTTGAAATGACTGAGCAAAAGGAAGGGGAAGCATGTCGCAGCGTTGTGCTGCGGCTGGCTACGCCATATATTCCAGCCGGCCACGGCAGGGAAGAAAATCAGGATGCAGTACAGCAGCTGGTAGATGAAATCAAGCTCAGGACAGGCCAGGCTGGCTGGAAATCCGGCAAGGTCTTTGCCGCCGTTGAAGATATTGATAATTTTGTAGGTATCTGGCATATGAGAAGGCCAAGAAATAAAGCCTTGGCGGCAGGTACGGTGATAGAGCTGCTCTGCGAGCAGGAAATTTCGCCTGAGGTATGGGAAGCTCTGCTGCTGGCAGGCT
>JAEDOE010000208.1 GCA_016302095.1 Anaerovibrio sp.
AATCTGGATATTCCACCTTGAGTACATCGTAGCCCTCCCTTTTCAGCCGGTCATAGAGGGCATTTGTCTGGGTAGCCTTGCCGGAGCCATCCCCTGCCTCAATTGTAATCAGCCTGCCCTTTGCTTTTGCCATCAGCAACAATTCCTTTCCAAACACATCATAGCTGCCATAATACTTATTTATCCCCGGCAGGCACCAAAGGCAGCCTGCCCTGCCTATATCCTTTATAGCCTTATTTTATCACCCTGATAGTCTCCAGCCGTCCGTCAGCCGGGCCGGACAGGCGCATCCCCAGGGCCTGATAGCGGCGTATATACTCCACTATCTCTGCCGTAATTTCCTCCCCCGGGCACAGCAGCGGCACCCCCGGCGGATAAAAAGCCACCGTCTCTGCCGCAACAGCCCCCACAGCCCCTGCCAAAGCAATTGCCTTGTAGTCCGCAAAAAATGCCTCCCTGGGGCTTATCCGTTGCCGGGGCACAGGCATATCACCCATTGCCCCCCGGCACTCATTTTTTCTTGCTTGCTTTTCCCCCTGCAAATGCTTTGCCGCCAAATCCTTTAATGCCGCCAAAAGCCTCGCCACTACTGCCTCATTGTCCGCCATGGAAATGATAAACAGCAGATTGCAGGCATCAGACAGCTCGCACTGAATCTTGTACTGATGCCTGAGGATAAGCTCCGCCTCAGGGCCATCCACAGCCAGCCCGTCCAGATTTACCGTCACCTTGGTATAGTCCAGGCAGGCTGCACCGCTATCTGCCCCGGCACGGCAGCTTTCCAGCCCCGGGCTGTAGAGGCCGCTGATTTGGTTGACCTGAGAGCGCAAAAGGTGAGACAGCCGCACCGCCTCCGCCATGCGCTCCCTGCCTTCCTCCGCCATCTGCAGCCTTGCTATATCCAAAGACGCCAGCAGCAGCTGGTTGGGGCTGGTGGACTGCAAAAGCCCTGCCGCCTGCCGCAGCCTGCCCCTGTCCACCCGATGGCTGCCTATATGCAGCATGGAGGTCTGAGTCATGGAGCCCAGCAGCTTGTGGGTGCTCTGTGCCGCCACATCCGCCCCCAGGTCAATAGCCTGAGGCGGCAGCTCATCACTAAAGCGCAGGTGGGCGCCATGAGCTTCATCTACCAAAAGCAGCATGCCAGCCTCATGCACTGCCTCTGCAATGGCACGCAAATCACAGCCATAGCCATAATAGGTTGGATACACTGCCACCAGTGCCTTTGCCCCCGGATGTGCAGCTATAGCCCTCTGCACGGCAGACAGGCTCAGCCCCATGGCAATACCCAGCCTTTTATCCACTTCCGGCTGAACGTAGACAGGTACCGCCCCTGCCAGTATCACGCCCCCGATAATGGAGCGATGGGCATTCCTGGGAATCAGCACCTCATCCCCCGGGGACAGGGTGCCCAGCAGCATGGCATGAATAGCCCCCGTAGTACCGTTGATGACAAACAGTGTGTCCTCCGCTCCCCACAGCTCAGCTGCCAGAGCCTCTGCCGCCTTGATGCAGCCCTCCGGCTCATGCAGGTCGTCCAGCTCCTCCATAAGGGAAACCTCCTGCCGCAGCCCTTCCTCCGTAATCAGCTCCCGCAGAAGCCCATGAGCTCCCAGCCCCTGCTTGTGGCCGGGAGTATGAAAAGCAAGGGCGCCGTCCCCTGCATATTCCTTCATTGCATGAGAAATCGGCGCCTCATATTGATTCAGCATGTTTTTTGCACATTTATCTGATTTTCGCTCTGAATTTTTTTCTGACATAAATTCTCTGCCCATAGCCTGCCCTTAGTCCTTTGTCAGCTTTGGATAAGAAAACTTGACATGGATTTTCGTACCCTCCCCGGGATTGGAAATCACATTCAGGGAAGCCCCGATCAGCTTCGCCCTTTCCTCCATGCCCAAAATGCCGAAATGCCCGTTGCCGGTACCGCTTTTGCGCATTTCCTCAGTTTCCTCCATGTCAAACCCCCGTCCCTCATCAGAAATCAGAATGGACAGGTCGTTAGGTGAAAACAGCAGGCGCAGACGCCCCTCGCTGACACCGGCATGACGATGAATATTGTTCAGGCCTTCCTGAATAATGCGGAAAAGCGTCACCTCTACATGCTTCTCCAGGGCACGCTCCTTGCCATTGACCTGAAAATCCGTTTTGAGAACCTTGCGTTCTTCCAGCTTGCTGACCAGCTGCCTGAGAGCAGGAACCAGCCCCAAGTCATCCAGGGACATAGGCCGCATGTCAAATATAATCTGCCGCACATCAGCCAGGCAGGTGCGAATCTGCCGCCGCAGCTCCTGCAGCCCCGCCTTTGCCTCCTCCGGCCTGGTATCCACCAGCCGCTCGCAGATAGATGCCTGATAAATCAGGTTTGCCATCTCCTGTGCCGGGCCATCGTGAATTTCACGGGACACCCTCAGCCTTTCATCTTCCTGTGCCTTGATAATCTGCACGCCCAAAAATTTATTTTTGGAGGCAATATCCATCTGTGCCACCACGTTGCTTATCTGCGAGGTAAGATAGCCAACGACCGTCCCCAGCTTGGTTGCCAGCCGCTCTGCCATCAAAAGAGTCTGCTCCATGCCCCGTAGCCTGATTTCCAGCCGATCCCGCTGGCGGCGTGACTGGAACTCCTTCTCCTTTACCAGTGCCAGGCGCACCTGCACATCCTTGACTGCCTCATAGCTGGCACGGATTTTATCCTCGGAATAGTTGGCAAAATTGCTGCTGACCTTTACCAGCCGCTGCTTTTCCTGCTGCTCGCAGTGAACCAGCACATCCACCTCATCCTGCAGCTTGGCAGTTTCCTCCTTCAGCTCCTTCAGCATAACTCGTGCCGACTCTACATCATTTTTTGTATTCTCATAGATTTCAAATATCTGCCCCTTGCTATTTTCCATAGCCTCCACAGTATTTTGAAATGCCTCCCGCAACAGCCGTTCCCCCTGCTGCTCCACATCCATATCGCTAGAAAGCTTCATCCTTTATCTCCCATATTTCCGAAACAATTAAACTATCTCAGCTTCTATTCTACATGATAAAGCAAATTTACGCAAAGACTTTCCACTTTTTTGCAACATTATTTCAAAAAAGGACTGCCGCATCCCCGAAAGGTAATACAGCAGTCCTCTTATTTGCTGCATATACAGCGGTATATGCAGCAGCATATTTATTTCAGCTTGTATCTTATTAGAGCTTGCACCTTGCTTCAGCTTACGGCCTTCTGCCTGAGAGCAACGATGTTGTCCTCATACACGATGGTCTTGGCCGGCTGGAAGCCGTTGAAGCTGGTAGCGGCAG
>JAEDOE010000209.1 GCA_016302095.1 Anaerovibrio sp.
AAAGAAAAAAGCTGTAAAAACGATAGGCGACGTTTTCACAGCCTTTTTCTTTTTAAACATCCGCAACGTACCGCGGATGCCTAGGTAAAAGAAGAAGTATCTATTAAAAGAGAGGGGTTTGCGACACAGGGGAATGTCGCGAAAAAGGGGTACATCGAAGTTTCATAGCGAGGGGTGTAGAGCCTCGACCAACCGATTCTGTCCTCAGCTCTGTGCTATGTCCCTGTCGATGGTTATATATTACTATACTTTTATGGGTATGTCAAGGGTATTTTTATATTTTTTTAGAAATTTTATCAAAAGTTTACCATGATATTTGTTTATTGTATACAAAACATTACCAAAGATTGCAAAAATCATTAAACAACCTATAGAAAGCGCCATTTTCACCATATATTCACATTCTTTAGCCAGTTACCCATATACTGCTACCATCAATTTTATAAAAACATACCCATAAGTTACTCATTTATACAACAAATCCCCTACAAGGAACCCGCAAGTTCATCATAGGGGATTAACAATAAATTATCAAAAGTTTACTATAAAGGCTTTCAGCAGCTGATTCAGCGACTCCTGGTCCCACGCCCCCATAGTTTCCCGGGCAGAGTGCATGGACAGGAGAGGCACGCCTATATCCATAGTACGCATAGGCACCAGTGCCGAAGCAATGGAACCAAGAGTGGAGCCACCCGGCTCATCCGAATGGTTCACAAATCTCTGGCAGGCAATCCCCTCCTGCTGGCAGATGGCAGAAACGATGGCAACCGCCTCCGCATCACCGGCATAGGACTGGGAGGCCGCCTGCTTCAGCACCACGCCGCCATTCAGTACAGGCCTGTTGGTAGCATCATACTTCTCAGGATAATTCGGCTGCAAGCCGTGGGCCACATCCACAGACAGCATAAAGCCGCCGCTGACCGCCTGCCACATCTGGCCGCGGCTATAGCCAAGGGCCTCGTAGATGCGCTCCAGCACCTGCAAAAGCACCCCGGAGCCTGCCCCCTGCTTGGTACGGCTGCCGATTTCCTCATTATCAAACAGGCCAGCCAGCCTGATGCCCTGCCAATCCTGACCGGCAGCAGCTGCTGCCTCCATGCCCTGCAAACATGCCTCCACCGAAGTAATATTATCGAGCCTTGGAGCAGAAACCATCTCACCTGCCATTCCCAGCTGGCAGCCTGCCTCGTAGGGATAAAGATTAATCTCATAGGAAAGAATATCTTCCCTGCAGCAGCCAATCTCACCTGCCAGCCATGCTTCAAAGAAGGATTTCTCCCCCTCCTTGCCCAGCACAGCCATCAGTGGCAGCATTTCCTTCTGCTTCTTGATAGCCGTACCTTCATTGACCTTGCGGTTCATGTGGATGGCAAGCTCCGGAATTACCAGCAAAGGGCGGGCAAAATCAACAAGGCGCACCACAGGTGAAAAAGCCTTCTCCCCCCTGAGGGCAACCCTGCCTGCCATAGACAGGGGCCTGTCCTGCCAGCTGTGCAAAATCATGCCGCCATAGGGCTCCACATTCAAAATCCCGTAGCCATCCTTGACAATGCCTGCTGAAGGCTTGAGGCGCAATCCCGGAAAATCCGTATGGGCAGCTGCCAGCCTGAGGTAGCCCGGCTCTGCCAAATCTCCGCCACCTATGGCAAATGCCAGCACTGTGGAGCCAAACACCTCCGTATAGTACCTGCCCCCCTGCACCAGCTGCCAGCAATCCCGCATATCCAGCCGTACAAAACCGGCACGTTCCAGCCTTTCTACCGCTGCTGCCGCCGTATGCCACGGGGAAACGGATTTCTGCACCAGACCCAGAAGGCTATAAACAAAATCATACATACCGGCTGCACCTTATTCCTTTACCAGCATTTTTTCAATCTCCACAATATACAGGGTATGATAATCCTTGTCAGGATACCATTTAGCCTTGCTGCCTGCATCCAAAAGACAGCCCTCCTGCATCTCCTGGGCATAAAGCTTCCTGCATACCATTGCCATGCGGGCCTCCTCAAAGTAAACCCTGCCATTATCCTCCACAGCAGTCAGGCCTGACTTGGCAATCTTGTCCTCGTCCCTGCCGGAAACAGAGCCGAAATAACTCATCATCTTGCGCCTGTCCTCGCCAAATACAGAAATAGTCAGCCCCTCTGCCTTGTCAATAAACTCCTTGGTATAACGCTGGGGACGGATTACCAGAAATGCCACCGGCTTGCCCCACATAACGCCCATGCCGCCCCATGAAGCAGTCATAGCGTTAGACTTTCCCTCTGCCGTACCTGTTACCAGCAGCCAGTCCTTGCCGATTACCTTAAACGCATTTTCCTGCAGCTCCTCCGGAGCGATTTCCTTGAAAGACATATAAATACCTCCTCAAAACTCTGCTAATTATCAGGCATGCTGCCATGCAGATGATAAAATCTGCAAGCTCCTGTCATGCAGGCTATTGACATGCAATTGCCTGTAAAAACAATTATAGCACATTTGGTAAAGCCTCATTAATAATCTAGCTACAACAAAGCATTTGCAAAACATTGTCATTCATTTTATTGACAATAACAGTATATTTTACTTATAATTAAGAAAAAGGAGTGATTTTCATGGCTACTACAAACATCAATGTGCGTACAGATATAGAGCTGAAGCAGGCTGCTGAATTGCTTTTTGCCGATTTGGGGCTGAATATGTCATCGGCTATCAACATGTTCTTAAAAGCCGCCGTCAATTACGACGGCATACCATTCAGCATTAGGCGCGCAGCACCAAATGCCGAAACCCGTGCCGCCCTTGCCGAATATGAAGAAATGAAAAACAATCCACAAAAGTACAAACGATATAATTCCTTTGAAAGCCTTATGGACGAGGTATTGACTGATGCTTAACATTGTTCCTTCTAATCAGTTCAAAAAAGACTTGAAAGTAGCGAAAAAACGCGGCCTGAATCTCGATAAGCTGACAGAGGTCATTAATACATTAGCCAGAAAAGAACCACTGGCTATTGAATATCGCGACCACAGCCTGACTGGAAACTATAAGGGCTTTCGTGAATGTCACATAGAACCTGATTGGCTGCTTGTTTACCGCATTGAGGCTGATGAGCTTGAGCTCTTTCTCTTTCGCACCGGAACTCATTCTGACTTGTTCTAATACTTCCAATATTATACAAAAACTGCCATGCTGTACTGTTTTTCACGAACATACAGCATGGCAGTTTTACTTCTCAACACAATATCAATATTATATAAACACTATATGCGCATTTTATCTACATATATATATTAGTTATCAACATATCCACA
>JAEDOE010000210.1 GCA_016302095.1 Anaerovibrio sp.
TTTATGGCGGTACCGATATTACTCAGGACGTTATCAAGAAGCTGTCCAAGTAATTATAGCAAATTGTATAGCTGACAGCAGTACCGAGCTCCCTTTGGCGCTCGGTACTTTCTTGATATTAAGCTATGAGGTCAATTCCCCATGCTCATCCGTCAGGGAGGTGTTTTTGTGGCAGCAGAGCAGGAAAACAGCCAACAGGCTGCTCATAAAATAAGTAAAAGCAAAAGTATGCTGGCTGGTGCTGCTGTAATGCTGGCACTTGCCTGCGGCTTGTTTTTTTATCTCTGGCAGGCCGGGCAGCAGGAAGCTGTTCCGGAAGGAGCAAAACAGGCTGTTGGTGTGCTGGATTTGCAGCAGGTGGCAAAGGCACATCCGGATTATGAAAGGCTGGTGTCCCTTCGTCAGGAGACAGGCAGCCTGGAGGCATCCCTGGCTGTGGCGCAGATGAAGGCGGAGCTGCCAGTAGCTTCGCCTGATGAGGCACTGTTTCAGGAGGCAGCGGAGCAGAAGCAGAGGCTGGAGGCAATCAAGCGGCATTCCCAGCTGGTAGAGGAGCTTAATGCCCTGGCTGAAAGGAAAAGGCAGGAGCTGAAGCCGGTGCTGGAAGCTGAGCGCAGCCAGGTAAGCCAGCCTTACCTGAACGAGGTGCTGAATCTGCGGCTGAAGATTGACAGTGCTGATGTACTGGGCATCACGCAGGAGCAGGTACAGGAGATGCTGGACAGGATTGATGCTTTGCAGAAGGAACGCAGTGCGGCACTGGACAGGCTGAATGATGAGCAGGAAGCCCGTTTCAGGGCACTGATGGAGCAGGAGGCGGCAGGTCCCCTGGCGGAGCTGAAGCAGCTTGAGGCAGAGGAGAGAAGGCTGGCCCAGCAGCAGGAGTTTGAAAAGGGCTTGGCGGCTCAGGAACGCAATGCGGCGGAAATGCAGCAGGCCCTGTCCCCTGTGCAGGAAAAAATCAGCAATGCCAAAAAGCAGACACTGCTGGAGGCAAAGAAAATCCAGCTGCAGCAGCTGCAGGAGAAGATTTATAGCGATATTGCCGGCTTGGCAGCCAAGCTTGCCATTATGCACGGCTTGACGCTGATTTTGTCCAGTCCTGCGGACAGCCTGCGGGGGATTGAGTACGAACAAATGCAGTTTGGTGCCTGGCAGCCTGACCTGTTGCCGGTACTGAATATGGATGCGATGGATTTGACAGATGAGATGCTGCGGGAAATGAAGGTTCTGCAGTGATTTTGGAAAGAGGCTTTTGGTATGAAAAACAAGAAAAGGATTATAGCTGCGGTGATGTCTGTGCTTTGTGCGGCGGCTCTTTTTGCCGGTTGCGGCAAGGTGAATGTGGGCTATGTGGATCAGAGCCGTATTCAGAATGAGGCTCCGCAGATTAAGTCTTCTATGGAGGAGATGCAGAGCAAGATGGCAGAGGTGCAGCAGGAAGCGGAGCAGAAATTCCAGGAGGCTGCTGCCAGCGGTGCTTCCGAGGAGGATATGCAGAAGCTGCAGCAGCAGATGCAGATGAAGGCTGCCGGTGTACAGCAGCAGTATGCTATACAGATCAAGGCAAAGGTTGATGCTGCCATGGATGATATTGTCAAGGAGAAAAAGCTGGATACTGTAGTAAACAGCAATGGCAAGGATGGCGTGGTTGTCAGCGGCGGTGTTGATATTACGGAGGATGTCATTCAAAAGCTGCAATAAGCTTTTTGATGCTAGAGGGGATTTTTATGATTATGACATTACAGGAGATTGCTGCCAAGGTAGATGGGCAGCTGCAGGGAGCTGCCGGTGTTGAAATCAGCGGCGTAAACAATATCAGCGGAGCCCAGCCGGGGGATATTACCTTTGCAGATGAAAATCATGTGGCAGAGGCTGCCGGCTGCCGGGCAGGTGCAGTGCTGCTGCCAAAGTCAATAGCAGAGGCTCAAAAGGATTTTCCTTTGCCGGCAGTCTTTGTGGAGGATACCAGGGCGGCATTTGCCATTCTGCTGATGGCATTTACGCCGCCGATTGTTCATGAGAAGGGGGTCAGCCCTGAGGCTCATATCGGCAAGGATGTAAAAATTGGTGAGAATGTGACTATCATGCCGCTGGCATTTGTGGATGATTATGCCGTTGTTGGTGACGGGGTTACGCTCTATCCTCATACCTATATCGGCCAGTATGCGGAGATTGGCAGGGATTCCATCATTTATTCCAGTGCTACCATCCGCGAGCATTGCAAGGTAGGAGAGCGGGTTATTGTGCACAGCTCTGCTGTCATTGGTGCGGACGGCTTCGGCTTTACCACCAAGGATGGCGTGCATACCAAGGTGCCGCAGGTGGGCAACGTGGTGCTGGAGGATGATGTGGAGATTGGCGCCCATGCCGGTATAGACCGTGCTACCATTGGCTCTACCGTGATTGGTAAGGGAACCAAGATTGACAATCTGGTACATATCGGTCATAACTGCCAGATTGGCCCGGGCAATCTGATTGTGGCTCAGACCGGCATCTCCGGCTCTACCACCTCCGGCCCTAACGTTACCTTTGGCGGTCAGACCGGCACCGTAGGGCATATCACCATTGGCGGAAATTCCGTATTTGCTGCCCGCAGCGGCATTATTGGCAATACTCCAGAGGGAGTGTTCTATGCAGGGTTCCCGGCAAGGCCTCATCAGGAGTGGCTGAGGATGCAGGCGCATCTGCAGAAGATTACGGATATGGCAAAGAAGGTTAAGCAGCTGGAAAAGAAGCTGGCGGCTTTAGAGAAAAAAGAATGATAATAATGGCTGATACGGCTTTGCCGTATCAGCCATTATTATTTCCTGCGATACTCCTTTGGAGTATTTTTTTTTGCCGGAAAATAGTGTAAAATGGTGGTAGTGATTTTGTGAGTGCTAGGGGTTGATGAGATGTACTGGTTTTTGAAGGTGCTGAGCTGGCTGGCCTGCCGCTTTTCCATGGATGCCTGCATTAGCGTGGGCAATTTTCTGGGCAGGCTGACCTGGTACGGGGTGCCGGGCAAGCGAAAGAGGATGGGCATTGATAATGTAATGCGCTGCCTGGGGACGGATGCGCAGGAGGCGGAAAGGATTGTCAGGGCGTCCTGGGTGCAGTTCGGCCCCATGATTATGGAGGTGCTGCGCTACCCTGAGCTGATAAAGGAGGGGCGCATGCAGCAGCATGTTTCCATCGAGGGGCTGGAATATTTGCAGGAGGCTATCAGGCAAGGCCAGGGCGGCATCATTGCCACCAACCACAGCGACAGCTGGGAGATTATGGGGGC
>JAEDOE010000211.1 GCA_016302095.1 Anaerovibrio sp.
ACGACAAACTGAAAATCATATTTCTGTAACTAGTGGCATATCCTTCTCCCTGTCTGCCAGCTTTTCCTGCTCCTTGTGAAACTTCCACAGGAAAAGCACCGCCACGATGCTCAGGTACAGCAAAAACTGCCCGATAGTCACGGCACAATCCATAAACCCGGCCCCCCGGAACACCACATCCCTGATGAACTTAAACTCCCAGGTCAGCGGAAAAATCTGATTGAACCAGCGCACCCACTCAGGCAGAAGCGTCAGGGGCACCCCGTAGCCGCCAAAAATAAAGCCCCCCGGCACAAACAAAATCATCCTGCTGCCTGCCGCCCCGGGATGAGGGCAGTCCCAGCCAAAAAGGATGCAGATGAGGCTCAATCCCCAGATAAACAGTGCCTGCACCACAAAAAACAGGACAATGCTGCCGTTGAAGTTTATATCACCCCAGAACCGCAGGATAACATACCCCAGAAAATTGGCTCCCAGCCACAGGCAGCAATAAGGAATCGCCCTCTGCATCAGGTCAAAGGCCATGCCCTTCCTGAGCGTCAGATAATACTTGCCTTCCATTTTCAGCCTCGGCACCAGGCTCAGCATGGCAAAAGCAAAAAACATGCTGGAGAAAAAGGTCAGAAAGCCCACTACCTCGCCATTGGCGGCGGAATCATGCGGATTGAACAGCAGCCTGTCCACCAGCAGCATGCCACCCTGCAAGCTTTCACGGCTGCCTGATGACGGATTGTTAGCATCTGCCACAATCTCATTCAGAGCCTCCCGCACACCGCTCAGGGAGGCGGAGCTGGTATTGTCATAAAAAACGCCTACCTCGCAGGCTTCCCCGTTATAGTGCTTCTTTTCCAGCCCCTCCGGCAGGTAGACCACGGCATAGTTTTTGTCCCGGTACATCAGCACCTTGGGATCAGCCGGACTGTTCAGTACCGCCTGCACCTTCAGAAAGCGTGACACATCCAGCTTCTGCACCAGCTCCCGGCTGTAGCGGGAGTTGTCCAGATCTATAACTGTGATGGGGGTATCCTTGGCATAATTCATGCCCATCATCACCGTGAACAGCACCGTAATCACCAAAGACACCACAAAGGCGATTTTTTCATAGGGCATGCCCCTGCCTATCAGCAGGCAGCGCAGCTCATCCCGAAATGACTTCATCATCTCAGCTTCACCCCTATCGTCATGCCAGGGATAACTCCCTCCACAGGCTCAGTATAAATCCGCACCTGGAAGGCAGTCAGATCAGACTGGCCCTTTTCCCTGGTCATCTTCAGGTCGGCAAAGCCCGGTGCCTGAGTCAGCAGCCTGATGGTGCCGGGAACCTCCCTTTCGCCATTGACAGTAACACCTGTTACGCTGTCACCTTCCTTGTATTTATCCACGATATCCTCACTGATATAAATATCATAATAATACCGCTTGGACTCCATGAGAATAACCGGCGTATTGGCACTGACCATCTCCCCTGCCTTGGCGAGAATCTTCAAAATCCTGCCATCCTCCGGGGCACGGAGGGTAAGCCGCTCCTTTTTGACCTGCAGCTCCTTCAGCTGAACCTCCAGAGCCCTTTTCTGCTGCCTCAGTGCCTCCACATCATGCAGGCGGTTCCCGGCACTCTGGCGCTGCAATTCTATAGTAGGCAGAGACAGGCTGTCCGTATCGCCGCTGTCATAGACACCAGCCAGCAGCTTGCTCAAAAGCTGCTTCTGCTGGGTGACATTGGCGGCAGCCACATCCAGCGCCATGCGGGCGTTATCCAGCTCTGCCTGAGCCACAGCTCCCTCGCCTACCAGCTGTAGCTTTCGCTGATAATCAAGGCTGCTGTTGGCATATGATGCCTCTGCCGCGCTGACTGCCGCCCTCTGCTGGTCAATCTGACGGAAGCTCTGCTGCTCATCCGTATCCGCCTGGGACATGGAGATGGCTGCCGTACCTGCCGCAGACTGTATCTGGGCCTCCAGCTGGGCAAGCTGTGCCTCCAGCTGCTGGATGGACAAATCAATATCCGTGCTGTCCAGCACCATCAGCACCTCTCCCTTTCTGACCTCCTGAGCCTCCTTTACCGCCTCATTCACCAGCCTGCCGCCTACGGAATCAAAGGATACCTGCACCTGCTCCGCCGTCAGGATGCCCTCCTTCTTCTCCGTGGCCAGCACCAGCGCGTCATTGCCCGTATACATCAGCAGAAGCCCCGCAATGACAATAAGTGCCACAAAAAGAATATTAAATTTGTTTGCCTTTCTTTTTTTGTCCATAAAAGAAAATCCTCCCTTACGCTGACGGCATGCATTTGCCATATTCCCACTAACGCATAACCATACATATAGTCTGCATTATATATGCAGGTGCAAAATAAAACACCGGCCTGATACAGTACCAGTCGGTGGTAAAAACAGTTAACCGTCTCTGCAATTACCCGATACAGTATCAGCCGGTGATATTTCCCAAAAGGGCGACGCCATCCAGCAAATATGATGTTTTAAAACATTACACATTATACTAAGAAAAACTTAATTTGTAAAGTGTCAATGAACTCTTTTCTTCTTTTTTCTCTTGTACTGTACATATAATACAATACAAATAATCACGATAGCAGCTGCCACAGCCAGGCTGATCTCATGGCCAACCTCCATCATGACCTTCCAGCCCTCTCCCAGCATCATGCCGATGAACAAAATCAGGGCCGTCCAGGGCAGGGAGCCGAGAAAGGTGTAGAAGAAGAACTTTTTCATGTCCACATGGGCAAAGCCTGCCGGCAGGGAGATGAAGGTGCGCACCACCGGCAGCATACGGCTGAAGAACACCGCCTTGATGCCATACTTGTCAAACCACTCCTGGGCAATATCCACATGAGATTTTTTTACAAAGAAATACTTGCCATACCTGTCCACGAAGGGGCGCCCGCCATAGTGTCCCACATAATAGGCAAAATAGGAGCCTGCCATGCCCCCCACCATGCCTGCCACCATGGCCATGGTAAAGGTCATGCGCCCGGCATAAATCATATAGCCTGCAAACCCCAGAATCAGCTCGCTGGGAATAGGGATGCAGGCATTCTCCAACGCCATGAGGATTGCCACCGCATAGTAGCCCCACCCATCAATAAACTGCAAAAACACATCGGTAAACTGAGACATAAAAGGTCCTTTCCTTACAATACGCCTATACGCAAAAAAAGAGCCCCGAACCGGACTCTGCAAGAAGAAGTGGTGCCTCAGAGCGGAATCGAACCACTGACACGGGGATTTTCAGTCCCCTGCTC
>JAEDOE010000212.1 GCA_016302095.1 Anaerovibrio sp.
AACCTCAGCTATGATATTAAGAAAAATCTTACTACTTACTTCAAGGTAAATAATCTCACCAATCAGGAGCATTTTGAGCAGAAGACATCTTGGGGCAACTATTACCCTTGCACAGGGCGCTTCTATCAGGTAGGCCTTACCTGCACTTTCTAATAATCGATTGCAAAGGAGGCAGTTTATGCTGGAATTAGTCAACCTCTCCAATGATATTACGGATACGGAAGGTCTGCTGGGAGGCAATTCGGCAAAGCTTGCCTCTTTTTTGCAAAGGCATCATCTTGACGGCATAGAGTTTATGTGCTGTGCCCCCTGGGATAAAAGCTTTCATCAGCCGGATATCATCAAGGGATTTCATCTTTGGTTCTGGCCCAGCTGGCTGGATTTCTGGCTGGAAAATGAACAGGCACTGCTGCGGGAATTTGGTTCCTGGGAGAAGGTTGAAAGCTGCTTTGGTGCTTCCCGTGAGGCATGGCTGGACAGGTGGGCAGCCAATTTTCAGCAGGCAGCAGACTGCGGTGCAGAATATGCCGTTTTTCATGTGGCGCAGGCAAGAAGCAGCGAAATCCGCTGCCGCAGCTTTGCCTACAGTTCAGCACAGGTCATAGAAGCTGTGCTGGATATAATCAATCAGCTTACAGCCCGGCTGCCATCGGAGATGGCCCTCCTATATGAAAATCTCTGGTGGCCCGGGTTGGATTTAACTTTGCCAGCCTTAGTGCATGAGCTGCTGGCTGGTACAAAGCACAAGTGCGGCATCATGCTGGATACAGGGCATTTGATGAATACAAACACGAGGCTGTGCTGTGAGTCGCAGGCGGCAGACTATATTTTGCGGATAGTGGACAGCCTTGGTTCAGCTGCTGGCAGTATCCAGGGGGTTCATCTGCATACCTCTTTTTCCGGGGAATATGTGGAAAAGGAGAGGCAGCGGCATAACCAGCCTGAGTATAATCTGCCTGCCGGGGAAATCATGGATTATGTATTGAAGGTTGACCGGCATCAGCCTTTCAGGACGGCTGCCGCCAGGCGGATTGTGGATGCAGTGCAGCCACGGTATCTGGTGCATGAGTTTGTGCCTGAAAATTATGAGGACTGGGAAAACAAGCTGGTACAGCAGCAAAAGGTATTGTACAGGAGATTATAGTTTATGGATTTGATTGTTAATGGCGTAGAGTTTTTTCACAAGGGCGGCTCCATTATGTATGTATTGCTGCTATGTTCATTTCTGGTGGTAAGCATAGCTATCGAAAGATGGCGGTATTTTGCCCGTCGTGACAGTGGGCGCGGCTTTACCAGGCAGTTTGCGGAGGCAATGTCAGCCGGGGATTTTGGCAAGGCAATTGGTATTGCTAAAGGTGGCAGTGGTGATCTGGCAGGTTTATTGACAGGGGCGTTTAAGATACTTGCCGAGGGGGCAGAGCATGGGCAGCTGACAGGCTATATGGAGGTGCAGTCAGGCGTGGCATTGTCCAGATTGCGCCAAAGATTGTATTATCTCAGCGTTATTGTGACCATGGCACCCCTCTTGGGACTCCTGGGAACTATCAGCGGCATGATTTCCGCATTTAGTGTATTTAATGTGGAATCAGGACAGGCAACTGCTATTACAGGCGGTGTCGGCGAGGCCTTGATTGCCACAGCAATGGGGCTGTGCGTGGCGATTATCGCCCTGGCAGTGCATTCTTATTTTACCCAGCGGCTGGAGAATATAATTACGGATATGGAGCAGTGCTTCTCCCTGGTGGAAGCCAGCAGGAAGGCTCTGTCAGGGAAATCAGGTGAGCTGTATAAAGCAGGTGAGGCAGTATGAGACTTAGGGACAGGCGGGCTGCCTGCAAGCCGGAAGTAAATATTATCCCTATGATAGATATCATGTTTTTCCTGCTGGTATTTTTTATGATGAGTACCTTGTACATGGTGAATATCAAGACCGTGGATGTGAATCTGCCACAGGCGCAGCATGCGGAAACGCAGATGAAGGTGACTTATCTTGTGACCATGAAGGCGGATGGCTCTTTGTGGCTGGAGGACAAGCCTATTGCCGAGGGGGAGCTTTTGCGCAGGGCGGCGGCAGAGCAGCGGCGCAATCCGCGTTTTGCAGTGGTGGTGCGTGCAGACCAGGGCATGGATTATGGCATGGTTATCGGCTTTTTGGACAAGATGAAAGGGGCTGGCGTTACACGCTTTGCTTTGGCGGCGGAGAGCGGGAGGTCCTGACATGACACAGGAGCAGAAGGATAAATATCATGCCTATGGCATTTCTGCCATATTTCATATTATTGTATTTATGCTGGTAGCATTAACGGGGATTTTTGCCCAGGCGGCACAGGAAAAGAAGCCTGCTGTGGATGTGACGGTATATGATATGGCTGCCGATAATGGCGGTGGCGGCGGTGGGGGAAGTCCTGCCCCGGCACCTGCGGCAGAATTGCCCCAGGCTATTGATGCAGTAGCTTTGCCTGCTGAAACAGCGAAGCTGCCTGAGATTGCCGAGGAGTATACAAAGGAGCCGGAAAAGCAGCAGGAATACAGGGAAATCCATAGAACGGCAGAGACACCACGGCAGGTATTTGGTACAGTAGCTGCCAGCCCTGCTGCAAGTGGAGCTGCTTCCAGTATCGGCCATGGCAATGGCAGTGGTACAGGGAATGGCAGTGGCAATGGAACCGGGACAGGCTCGGGGGATGGCTCCGGCAGCGGTAATGGCAGCGGAGAGGGAAACGGCGATGGCAGCGGTTCCGGCAGGGATGAAGCTGCGGCAAAGAGGCCAAAGACTCCGCCAAAGTTTCTTGGCGGCAATGAGCCACGTTACCCTCGTGACTTGCAGGAGCAGGGAATTGGCGGCACTGTACTGCTTCGGCTGACGGTGACCGCTGATGGCAGCGTGGCATCTGTAGAGATAGCCGGTTCCTCCGGGTATGCGGCATTGGATAATGCGGCAGTCAAGGCGGCCTACAGCTACAGCTTTGCTGCTGCCAGGAATGTTTATGATGAGCCGGTAACGTGCATTATCAGCAAAAGGGTTGTTTTCAACCCGTAATATATAATTTTGTGCGCAGTATTATTGCAGCACGGTGGGAGGTTATTTAGATGAAGAAAAAGAGATGGCTGACAGCAGGTATTATTCTGGCTTTAAGTGCACATGCGCCAATGGCTTTGGCTGCTGAAGATGGTGCACCAGGAGGGAATGATAGTACAAGTACAGTGGATGTGTACGAGATGGATGATACTATCGTCACTGCGACACGCA
>JAEDOE010000213.1 GCA_016302095.1 Anaerovibrio sp.
GTTGAGCAGAAGCAGGCGGCCGAGGGTGGTCATGCCGGTGCTGAGCAGAAGCAGGCGGCCGAGGGTGGTCATGCTGTTGCGGAGAAGAAGCAGGAGACTGCAGGGATTCATGCCAGTGCCGCCAGCGTAGCCATTGCGGCGCAGATAGGTGTAACAGAAAAGACAGTACCTGTAGAAAGGGTATAGAGTAAACTCTATTGGATAGATTAATTTAGTTTTGGAGGCTATGGCAGGTGCCTTTAGGGATAGGAATTTTAGTTTTTGTTATTGACCAGCTGGTGAAGCACCTTGTGGTGTCCACTATGCATCTGGGGCAGTCATTTCCGGTTATCAAGGGAATTTTTCACATTACTTATGTATTAAATCCGGGAGCTGCCTTTGGGATGCTGGAGCATCAGCGCTGGTTCTTTATTGTGGTCGCTCTGGCAGCAGTTTTGCTGGGGGTGTTTTTTTACAGAAAGCTGCAGCAGGAGTCCATCCTGATGCGCAGCGGTGCAGGCCTGCTGCTGGGAGGAGCTGTGGGCAATCTGGCAGACAGGATTCAGAGCGGCCTGGTGGTGGATTTTTTAGATTTTCGCGTCTGGCCGGTGTTCAATATTGCTGATATTGCTATTTGTGCCGGTGCGGGTATTTTGATTTATGATATTTGGCAAAGGCGGAATGAGGATGAGATTTGCAGCTGACAAGGCAGAGGAACGGCTGGATGTCTTTTTGACCAGAATGCAGCCTGAGTTTTCCCGTTCCCATGTGCAGAAGCTGATTGCCAGCGGCAATGCCACAGTCAATCAGGTAGTGCGCAAGGGAAATTACAAGCTAAAGGCTGGTGATGTGGTGGAGCTGTCCGTGCCGGAGCCGGAAAATACGGAAATTCTGCCGGAGGATATTCCTTTGGATGTTCTCTACGAGGATAAGGATATTATTGTCATCAACAAGGCAAGGGGCATGGTAGTGCATCCGGCGGCAGGGGTGTTTTCCGGCACCCTGGTCAATGCCCTGATGCATCACTGCGAGGATTTGTCCGGCATCAACGGGGAAATCCGCCCGGGCATCGTGCACAGGCTGGACAAGGATACCTCCGGCGTCATGGTGGCAGCCAAAAATGACCAGGCCCACCTCAGCCTGGCCAAGCAGATACAGGAAAAGACTGCTTTCCGTATTTATCAGGCGGTGGTCTGGGGCAATATCAAGGAGGAGTCAGGCATCATCCGGGGGGATATTGGCCGTGATGCCTCTGACCGCAAAAGGATGGCAATCGTCAGGGAAAACGGCAAGCCTGCTGTCACCCATTTCCGGGTGCTGGAGCGTTTTGGCGAGTATACGCTGACGGAGTGCAGGCTGGAAACAGGCCGCACCCATCAGATCCGTGTCCACATGACCTATATCGGCCATCCGGTAGTGGGGGATCCCAAATATGGCACGGACAGGCACGGCAGGGTGAGGGGCAGGTTTGCCATCCAGGGGCAGGCACTGCACTCAGCCAGCCTGGAGCTGACTCATCCTGTTACCGGGGAAAGGATGCACTTTGCAGCTCCGTTGCCGCAGGATATGCAGGAGCTGCTGGAAAAGCTCAGGCGGAGATAAGCGTAGATCAATGAGGACACGCGGAGATAAGTAAAGATAAGCGGAGATAAGTGAATATAAACGAGGATAAAAGAGGATAAACGCGGATTAGGAAAAAGATAAGGAGAGATAGGTATGCCGAATTTTGTAGATAAGACTGTCCTGATGGACACTCAGGGCATCAATCGTGCTTTGGTGCGCATTGCTCACGAGATTGTTGAAAAAAATAAGGGCTTGGAGGATATTGTGCTGGTAGGTATCCGTTCCCGGGGCGTACCTCTGTCCGAGCGGGTAGCTGATGCCCTGGAAAAGATTGAGGGGCAGCGTCCGCCTGTTGGCGTGCTGGACATTACTCTTTACCGTGATGATTTGTCCACCCTTTCCTATCAGCCGATAGTGCGGCCTACCACCATGCCTGTGGATATTGACCGCAAGACCATTGTTCTGGTGGATGATGTGCTCTACACGGGGCGTACTATCCGCGCCGCCCTGGATGCCCTGATGGACATGGGACGTCCTCATGCCATTCAGCTGGCAGTGCTGGTTGACCGCGGTCACAGGGAGCTGCCAATCCGTGCCGATTATGTGGGCAAGAATGTGCCTACTTCCTCTAAGGAATCTGTCAGCGTACTGGTGGCAGAAATCGACAGCGAGGACAAGGTTGTGATTCGGGAGGAAGCCGAGGAATAATCAGGGGGAATAGTATATGAAGCTGGCAGTTTTGGATGGATATATGATGGGACATGGGGATGTTTCCTTTGCCCCTGTGGAGGCTCTTGGTGAATGTGTCTACTACGATAGCACGGATTATGCCAATCCGGCGGAAATCATTGAGCATATCGGTGATGCAGAGGTTATTCTCGTCAACAAGGTGCCGGTAACGGAGGAAATTTTTGCCGCGTGCCCTGATTTGAAGTTTATCTGTGAGACGGCAACGGGCTACAACAATATTGATTTGCAGGCGGCAAAAAAGCATGGGGTAATTGTCTCCAATGTGCCTACCTATGGAACTGATACGGTGGCGCAGTTTGCTATGGCTCTGCTTTTGGAAATCTGCAATGGGGTAGGCCATCATGCAGGGGAGGTGGCCAAGGGGCGCTGGAGCCAGTGCAAATACAACTGCTTCTGGGATTTTTCCAACATCGAGCTGGCTGGCAAGACTGTGGGCATTATCGGGGCAGGCAGGATTGGCATGGCTTTTGCCCGCATGGTACACGGCTTCGGGGCGAAGATTATTGCCGGGCATCCTAGAAAGGCGGGGCAGGATTTTGAGTATGGCAGGTATCTGACATTGGATGAGGTCTATCAGCAGGCGGATATTATTTCCCTGCACTGCCCGCTGACAGCCGAGACGGAAAAGATGATTAATGCTGACACCATTGACCGGATGAAGGACGGGGTTATCCTGATTAATACCAGCCGCGGCCAGCTGGTGGATGAGGCGGCATTGCGGGCGGCACTTGACAGAGGCAAGGTAAGGGCTGCCGGTCTGGATGTAGTCAGTGCCGAGCCTATCCTGCCGGACAATCCGTTGCTGGGAGCAAGGAATTGCATCCTGACACCCCATATGGCATGGTCGGCTACCGAGGCACGGCAGAGGCTGATGGATGTATGCGTGGAAAATGTCAAGGCGTATATGGCCGGTCAGCCGATAAATGTAGTGGGCTGA
>JAEDOE010000214.1 GCA_016302095.1 Anaerovibrio sp.
AGCTTCTCCATTTCCTCCGAGGAACGCTTATTAATTTCCTCAATTTCCTGTATGGACTGAATAGACTGGTAGATGTGCTCCACACCTTCGCTAAATGTAACCTGCAGCTTTTCCATTTCAGCTGCAAAATTAGCATCAAAATTGCCGATTTTTTCTTCAAAATCCTTATTATCCAGCAGATTCTTATTAATCTCATCAACATCGTGCATGAGCATCTTAATTGCCTCATCAGAAGAACACAGGCTGCTCTGGGTGTTTTCGGAAAGCTTGCGGACCTCCTGTGCCACCACGGAGAAGCCGCGGCCTGCCTCACCGGCACGGGCAGCCTCAATGGCGGCATTGAGGGCGAGGAGGTTAATCTGGGAGGCAATCTCATTAATCATCTTCATTACACCGTCAATCTTCTGGGTGCTCTGGGAAAGCATATCCAGTTTCGGGGTAATCTCACGGTTGCGGGAAATCATCTGGGCAAAAAGCTCCTTCTGATCACCGATGCTGCCCGAAATCTGACTGATTGTGCCCTTGATCATCTCCACATCATCCGCTATGCGATTGATGGTAGTGACAATCCCCGGCATCTTGGCATGATAGTCATTGAACATGCTGATAAGGTTGTCCTTGAGCTTTTCCGTGGACTTCTGCCGGGCAATGATACGCCTGTAAAAGAACGCATTACACTCTGAATAGGTGGAAGCAAAATTGTCAATATAGCGGTCTGAGAAGCTCTGCCCTTCCGGAATATGATAAAAGAAGATTGCCGTCAGTGTTTCATTGACATGAAGCCCGGCAATTTCGCCAAAGCTGGAGAAGCCAGCCACCGGAACATCTGCAAAGAAATCCATGTGCTTTGTGTCTTCCGGGTACCCCAGACGGCGCATGAGGCAGTCATTCAGAATGCCGCCAATAGGCTCCGGCTTGCCCTGAGAAAAAGCCTTGAAGTCACGGGAAAGGGTAGCCTCCAGGGACTGACGCCTGATCAAATAAAGCTTTTCACCAGTTACCACATCGCAGAAGAAGGAAATCCTGTCATTGGCCTCATCGATGCTGGCAACATTGCGTACAAAGTCCTCACCATTAATATCTGCGGCAAAGGTATACTCCTGCAATCTTTCATTTATGCCGTCCACCGTGCTGACGCCAAAGTGGTCTTTCAATGCCTTGATGAAGGAAACTGGACGGCCGGAGGCATCTTCCACTGTCTCAATATAGCGCAGGGCTGTGTTGCCGCTGCTGACAGTAAAGGCAGCACTGGTGCGCTCCCCTGACTGGGTTTTCAGGATGCCATAGCGATAGGCATGCTTGAGGCGGAACAGCGTAATCACTGCATGATTTTCCAAACACCTGTTATTGTCGTAAATATAGGTGTGTGTAAAGGTCAAATCACCAGCAGAGCTGCCGCCAATAAACGGAATAGGATACTTGCCTGTTTCGTACATAGCCTGCAAAACAAAAGTCTCGCTGCTGGAAGCCCCATCCACATAAATCATGGCAAAGCTATGAGCTGTACTGAGCCGGAATGGCACCTTGTGCTTTTCTATCTCACGGCGGATAGCCGCAACCCGGTCATTGATGCTCATCTCTACAACGCCCCTGCGCAGGTCGCTATTGGAGAGCGGTATGCTCATAATATATGTGTCCTCAATCATCCGATTGGAATACACCTGCAACAGCAGCTTGGCACGTCCCTCCGCATCATTGCAGTAGAAGGTACGGCTTCCCTTTGTCCGGCAAAGCTCCCCGGAGGTTGTCAGCAAAATAACCTTCGTTGAGGCTGAAACCTCTTTCTTTATAGCCCGGGCAACTTCCTCCAGATTCAAATCCGAGGAAACAAACCCCATAATCAGCGCACATCCCTCTGCCACATCAGTAAGCTCCCGCAAATGAGCCCCATCCAGCTCATTTTTGCTTAAATATGCCATTTTCATATCTTTCTGCTGTGCAGGCACAGGCTTTTGTGTAACCGGCTGAACCTGGCTAACAGGCTGTGCGGCTGCCTCAGCTTTCTTTTTACCCCCAAAAAAACGACTGAACATAATAACCCCTCCATATTATATTCCATATCCCTAAAAAGTTTATTTCGTATTATAAATTCTACAAAAAACACAAAAATCCTGCTAATTCTTTCATACTTTACAACTTTTTAGGAAAAAACTTCCGCCTGGAAGCATATCAAGCCTTTTTCGGCCTGCCCATTGCCATGACTACCCCCACCACAATCAGCAATGCTCCCAGCCAGAACCACAAGGTTACCGGCTCTCCCAGCAGCAGCCAGCCAAGAAATGTGCCGACAATAGGCTGCCAGAACATGAACAGCCCCGCTGTGGAGGCATCCATGTACAACAAGCCCTCGTTCCACAGCACAAAGCCGCCGGTGGTGGAGATAATCCCCATATAGCCGATGCTGAGAAGCACCTGAGGGGTAAGCAGCAGGCTATAATCCGCCTGGGTTGCCAGCCACCACACAGAATAGGGTGCCAGGCACACAAGAGCCACCAGCAAGCCGTAAAAGGTCAGCACAATAGGGGAATACCGGTCTAAAAGCTTCAAAAACACCGCCATCAGTGCCCAGGTCCAGGCCGCCACAAAGAGGAAAAATCCCCCCAGCAAATTCACCTGAAAATTATCCGGGTCATAGACAATCATCAATACACCGATGGTAGCCAGCACCACGGACATAATCCGCCCAAAGGTCAGCCGCTCCTTCAATATCCACCAGCCGAACAGCACCATAAAGGCAGGAGTAGCTGCCGTAATGGTGGAACCGGTCTGAGCCGAGGTCAGGAGGGTTCCCGACTCCTGGGTGACGATGGACAAGGTCTGCCCGATAAGCCCCACCAGTGCTAAAAGCTTCCAGTCCTTCCTGTCAATCTTCCATGACACATGGCGATAGCAGCCCAGGGCATACAGGGCAAAAAAGGCCAGAATATAGCGCATCCACACCAGAGGAACAGCTTCCACCGCCCCTACCACCAGCCGCACAGCCAAAAAAAGCCCGCCCCAGATAGTACCAGCCAGGGAAAGGCAGATTGCCCCTTTCATAGTTTTACTCACATTATCACTACCAAATCTAAAAAAAGGGCAGTGCAGCTACCATGCCGCACCGCCGCCAATATATCAAATCACATTCTTATCACAATTCTACTTTTGCCTGTTTGGCATCCTTTTCAGCCACATAGGCCTTTTCATCTGCCATAATATCGGCTGCCA
>JAEDOE010000215.1 GCA_016302095.1 Anaerovibrio sp.
TTAAATCAATTCATACATGTTCCTGGTCTGCTCAAGAATGCTGTCGCGGCGCTTCTTGGACTCGGCAAAGTAATCATGCAGTGCCTGCCTGTCATTGTTTTCGATGGCACCTGCCACCTCTCCCAGGATGCCCTGCAAAATCCTGATGTGATTGACGATTGCCTCCCCGTTGGTCATGCAGATATCAGCCCACATGTCAGCATTGGAGGAAGCAATGCGGGTAGTATCCTTGAAGCCGCCTCCTGCCAGCTTCAGGCAGGCCTCCTTGTCACCGTGGCTCCTGTTCAGAAGTGTTACCAGCGCAGCAGCCGCCACATGAGGAATATGGCTGATAACCGAAGCACAGCGGTCGTGCTTGGCAATATCCAGCGTAGTCAGGTTTGCTCCTGTCAGGCGCACCAGGTCGCAGATTTTCTCATGCACCTGCTTTGGCACTCCCTCATTCTCCACGATAACGTAGCACTTGTTGACAAACAAATCCTTCTGAGCGGCAGCAACACCGCTTTTTTCCCTGCCGGTCATGGGATGCCCCGGCACGTAATAAATATCCGGCGGCAAAATCTCCTTCAGGCCGTTCCAGACGTACTGCTTGGTGCTGCCTGCATCCGTAATAACCGTTCCCGGCTTCATAAAGGGAAGCAGCTTTTCCACCATAGGCACCATCTGCAATACAGGGGTGCTGAGGAAAACAATATCTGCCCCCGTGACCACCTCTGCCGGATTGTCGGAGGCAAAATCCACAGCCCCCAGGGCTACAGCCCTCTCCATAGACTCCCGGGTACGGCACATGCCGGTAATGTAAATCTCATCCCCCAGCTTATCCTTCAGGCACAGGCCCAGGGAACCGCCAATCAGCCCCACGCCGATAATGGCAAGCTTCAGCTTTGACATCAGTCCTCACCTCTTAAAAGAGAAGCAACACGCTTGATATCTGCCATTACTTCCTCAAAATCAGCAGGAGTCAGGGACTGCTCACCATCGGAGAGAGCCACCTCAGGATGCGGATGCACCTCGATAATCAGGCCGTCTGCCCCGGCAGCGATAGCGGCAATAGCCATAGGGCGCACCATGCTGCGGCGTCCCGTGCCGTGGCTAGGGTCCACCACGATAGGCAGGTGGGAAAGCTCCTTGATGGCGGCTACGGCACTCAGGTCAAGGGTATTCCTGGTGTAAGTCTCGTAAGTGCGGATGCCCCGCTCGCAGACCTCGCTCATGATGTACTCAGCCGCATTGAGCCACTCCTTAATGGTAGCACAAAGGCCACGCTTCAGCATTACAGGCTTGCCTGCCCTGCCCACTTCCTTCAGCAGCTGGAAGTTCTGCATGTTCCTGGCGCCAATCTGCAGCACATCTGCATAGCTTGCCACAGTCTCGATAGAACGCTGGTCCACAACCTCGGTGACAACCTTCAGGCCGTTAGCATCCGCTGCCTCCCGGAGCATTTTCAGCCCCTGTTCTGCCAGCCCCTGGAAATCGTATGGGGAGGTACGAGGCTTGAAGGCACCGCCCCGCAGGAACTGGGCACCAGCCTTGGCCACGGCAGTAGCCGACTCCATCAGCTGCTCCATGCTCTCCACGGCGCAAGGGCCTGCCATGACAATAGGCTTGCTGCCGCCGATTTCCACGCCGCCAACGTTGATGACGGTGTTGTTTCTCTTGAACTCCCGGCTTACCAGCTTGTATTTCTCGGTGATGCGCACGGTCTTCTCCACGCCGCTGAGATGCTGCATCTCCAGCTGGCCGATAGCGGCCTTGTCACCGATTACGCCTACGATGGTGCGGCTGGTGCCCTGGGAAAGATGTACATCCAGTCCCTGGGACTTCACCTTGCTGATAACATTGTCCAGGTCTGCCTGAGTTGAATTCGGTGCCATTACGATAATCATGATAATTCCCCCTAGTATAACATAAAATTAATTAACTAAAATTAAGTAAAAATTTGAATGATAAATTTAAGCTGAAATGAATAAAATCTAAATCTGAATACAAAAAAACCGCCCCCAAATACAGGGACGGCTGTTGACCGTGGTACCACCCTGCTCGCTTTCGCAAGCACTCTTTTCGGATACTAGCATATCCTAGCCCATGATAACGGAAGCAATCCGGCGAAGCCTACCATCACCATCATAAAAGCAGACAAGGAACGTCTTCCCCTGCCGCACAGTACGGCAACCTGCCTCAAGTGACTTCAGCCCGCAGCTCACGAGTGTATATTCCCAGCTTCTCCTGCTGTGTCGCAGCAACCCACAGCTCTCTGCAAAGTGCCCACTGGATTTCTCTCGCTCATAGCCATTAGCATATAAAACTCTGCACTCAGAATTTGTTTAACAACTTTGTACAACTTACAAGCCCTATTTTAAACACTAAAAGCAGATTTGTCAAGAACAATATTAAAAAATTATTATTTATTACCATTCACCATCAGTAATTACCAGTTATGATGTACCATCCGATATCTGCTTTGTGTACGCTGCCGGTCATGCTATTCCCTGCGTATCAGGGCAATCTCATCACAGTCCGGGAACTTCGGGCAGTCAATGCAATCCTTCCATATCTTGTGGGGCAAATCATCACGGGAAACCACCGTAAAGCCCAAGCTTTCAAAGAACTTCGGCTTGTAGGTCAGGGTAAAAAAGGTCTTTACCCCCAGCTCCCTGCCTTCCTCAATCAGCATGTTCACAATGCCGCTGCCGATGCCCTGGCGAACCATCTCCGGTGCCACTGCCATAGCGCAGATTTCCGCCATGGAATCCCAGGTAATATGCAGGCCGCCTACCCCCACAACCTCGCCATCTTCGTCCTCTGCCACCACCAGGTCACGCAGATTTTCATAGATGGTATTGCGGGAACGCGCCAGCATCTCGCCATTTTTCGCATAGACCGCTATCAGGTGAAAAATCGTTTCTGTATCGCCAAAGCGAGCCTTCCTAAAAATCATTGATGCCCACTCCTAAAACTTCAAAATCTCTTATTCCTTGCCCATGCTTGGGCACACTTCCCCCAATGGGCATTCACCGCACAGAGGCCTGCGTGCCTTGCACACCCTGCGGCCATGCCAGATGAGCCAATGATGAGCCTGGCTCCACAATTCCTTGGGGATAGCCTTCATCAGCCCCTCCTCCACCTCAAGGGGAGTCTCCCCCACAGCCAGCTTCAGCCTGTTGGCCACCCGGAAAACATGGGTATCCACCGCGATGGCAGGCCGG
>JAEDOE010000216.1 GCA_016302095.1 Anaerovibrio sp.
TGCGGGATGCCAACATGGATTATGTGGTGATGGAGGTTTCCAGCCACGCCCTGGACCAGAACCGGGTGGCAGGCATTGAGTTTGATACGGCTGTATTCACCAACCTGACTCAGGACCATCTGGATTATCACAAGACCTTGGAAAACTACAAGAAGGCAAAGACTATCCTCTTTGATTTGGTTTCTCAGCCGGGCGTGAAAAACGGCAAGACAGCAGTAGTAAATATTGATGATGCCGCCGGGCAGGATATGCTGGCTCATGCAAAGTGCCGCCACATGACCTATGCCATCCATCAGGATGCGGTGCTGAAGGCGGAGAATATTCAGGTATTGGCAGGGGGTGCGGAGTTTGACATCAAGGTGGGAGAAGCCCGCCTGCCGCTGAAATTGCAGATTACCGGCATCTTCAACGTGTACAATGTCATGGCGGCTGTGGGAGCTGCCATGGCAGAGGGAGTGCCTGCTCCTATTATCAAGGCATGCATGGAGGAATTTACCTCGGTGCCGGGACGCTTTGAGCTGGTGCGGGGCGGTCAGGACTTTGCCGTGATAGTTGATTATGCCCATACCCCTGACGGCCTGGAAAATATCCTGCACACGGCACGGCAGATTGCCAAAAAGCGGATTATTACGGTCTTTGGCTGCGGCGGTGACAGGGACAACACCAAGCGTCCGATTATGGGCAGGATTGCGGCAGAGCTGTCTGACTATGTGGTGGCAACCTCGGACAATCCCCGCAGCGAGGATCCTCAGCGGATTCTTGACATGGTGGAGGCAGGTGTGGAGGAAAAAATCGGCACCAAGCCTCATGAGGCGATTATTGACCGCAGGGAGGCAATCTTCCGCGCCATTGAGCTGGCAGAGAAGGATGATATTGTCATCATTGCCGGCAAGGGCCATGAGAATTATCAGATTTTGGCGGATAAGACAATTCATTTTGACGATAAAGAGGTTGCTCTGGAGGCTATCCGGGCGGCGCAGGAGAAAAACGGGAGCAAAGGGGAGTAAGATATTTTATGCCAGCATTTTCTTTGGATGATGTGATACATGCCCTGCAAAGGTGTGCAGTCCTTGAGCAGGTAAAGACGCAGTTTACCGATATTGTGACGGATACCAGGAAGATTGTGCCGGGGGCGCTGTTCGTGGCCTTGAAGGGAGAGCGGTTCAACGGCGAGGATTTTGCTGCCCAGGCGGTAGAGCAGGGGGCAGCCGGTGTGCTGGTGGGAAGCCGGTACAAGCAGCAGCCGGGAGAGTTCGGGGCAACCCTTATCAAGGCTGTGGCCGATACCCAGCTGGCCTATCAGCAGCTGGCGGCTTTCTGGCGCAGGAAGTTTGACATTCCTGTGATTGCCATTACCGGCTCCAACGGCAAGACCACTACCAAGGACATGACGGCAGCGGTGCTGTCTGCCCGTTTTCCCGTGCTGAAAACCCAGGGCAACTTCAACAACGAAATCGGCATGCCTTATACCCTGCTGCAGCTGAACGATATGCACAGGGCGGCAGTGGTGGAAATCGGCATGCGGGGCATGGGGCAGATTGCAGCCCTGGCACCTTTTGCGGCACCGGAGATCGGCATTGTGACCAACGTGGGGGAAACCCATATTGAGCTTCTGGGCTCCATTGAAAATATTGCCAAGGCCAAGGGGGAGCTGGTAGAGGCTATTCCTGCCGGGGGCACGGTGATTTTGAATAACGACAATCCTTATACCGCTGCTATGAAGGACAAGGCGGCAGAGGGGGTAAGGGTTGTGACCTTCGGCATTGACAATGATGCTGATATCAAGGCGGCGGCTCTCATCAGCCACGCCGGCAAGACCTTCTTCCAATGCCGCATCGGCAGGGAGGGGGAGCAGAAGCAGCTTTCTATCCCGATGCTGGGCAGGCACAATGTGTCCAATGCCCTGGCGGCTGTGGCAGCAGGCTATGTGCTGGGGCTGACGGCAGAGCAGATTGCCGAAGGGCTGGAGAGCCTGGAGATGACCGGCATGCGCTTTGAATACAGGCGTGTGGGTGACTATAATATCATCAACGATGCCTATAATGCCAGCCCTATGTCCATGGAAGCCTCCCTTGCTACATTGAAGGAGATTGCTGCTGACAAGGGAAAGCGTTCCATTGCTGTGCTGGGGGATATGCTGGAGCTGGGGCATGTGGCTGTGCCTGCCCATCAGAAGGTGGGGCAGCAGGCAGCGGCTGCCGGTGTATGCGGCCTGATTACTTTGGGTGAAATGGGCAGGGAGATTGCCAAGGGGGCACGGGATGCCGGGCTTGAGGCAGTCTATTCCTTTGATACCCATAAGGAAGCCGCGGCAAAGCTCCGTGAGCTTTTGCAGCCGGAGGACACCATCCTCTTTAAAGGCTCCCGCGGCATGAAGATGGAAACAATAATTGATTTGCTGTAATATTGGAGGTATTATTTTTTCATGGAATATATAACGTATCCCCTGGCAGCCGTTATCCTGGCGGCAGGGCTGGTGACGGCAATGGCGCCGCGGCTTATCCCTGAGCTCCACAAGCTGAAATTCGGTCAGAGCATCCGGGAGGAGGGGCCCAAGAGCCATCAGGCCAAGAGCGGCACCCCTACCATGGGGGGCATCATGATTATCCTGTCCATTGCGGTTGCTTCATTGGTCATCTGTCCCTTCACGCTGGAGCTGACACTGGCACTGGGGATTATGCTGGGGCATTTCCTGCTGGGCTTCCTGGATGATTACATCAAGGTGGTGAAGAAGCAGAACCTGGGCCTGAAGGCGAAGCAGAAGCTTTTGGGGCAGATTATCATCGCGGTGCTGGTGGCGTACTATGCAGGGCTGCCTACGGATTTGTGGGTGCCTTTTGCCGGCAATATTGACCTGGGCATGGGTTTTTATGCCCTGCTGCTGTTCGTGCTGGTGGGAACCAGCAACGCAGTGAACCTTACGGACGGCTTGGACGGCCTTGCCTCCGGCACGGTGATTGTGGCGGCTCTTTCCTACATGCTCATCTGCCTGTGGCTGGACAAGCTGGAGCTGGCAGTTTTCTGCGGGGCTATGGCAGGTGCCTGCCTGGGCTTTTTGAAGTACAACTACCACCCGGCAAAGATTTTTATGGGTGATACCGGCTCCCTGGCCCTGGGCGGTGCCATTGCGGCAGTGGGCATCCTCACTCATACGGAGGTGCTGCTGG
>JAEDOE010000217.1 GCA_016302095.1 Anaerovibrio sp.
GATGACAGGCCGGTGGCTCCCAGGGAGCCTGCCAAGTCCATTGGCAATGAGATTACCTTTCCTGAGGATATTCAGGGGCAGGAGGCGGCGGAGCAGGTGCTTTTGGAGCTGTCGGTCAAGGTGGGCTGGCGGCTGAGGCAGGCGGGAGTCCGGGCCAAGACCGTGCATATCAAGGTGCGAAAGCATGATTTTACGACATTTTCCCGGCAGAAGCAGCTGGTGGAGATGTCAGGCTTTGATAATGATATTTACCGGGCGGCCCGGGAGCTTTTTCGGGAGCTGGGGATTTTTTATGGCATCCGCCTCTTGGGGGTGTCTGCTTCCGGCTTTGATGCCCATGAGGAAATGTCCCTTTTTGCCGGGGATAATGAAAAGCAGGAAAAGCTGTATAATGCCATTGATAGCATCAACAGGCGCTTTGGCAGCCTGGGCATTACACGGGCAAACCTGCTGAGGTAAATTTTCGCTCAATGCTGCAGAAGATTTCCTCCTCAAATAACTAAGCGTTAGAAGGGAGATAGTCCAAAAAGCTGGAAATATTATTTGAAAAAGTGTAATATATATGGAGAATTGCAGAAGCATACAGGTGTGGTGACAGGGCACTGATTTTGAGGTGAATTGTTGTGCGTATAGTAATTGTAGGAGCAGGCAAGCTGGGCTATAGCATTGCAGAGCTTTTATCCCAGGAAGAATACGATATTGTCGTTATAGACAAGGAGGAAAAGCAGCTGGGGAATATCAAGGAAAATCTTGATGTGCTGACCATAGCTGCCAATGGCTCCAGCCCCATCACCATGGATAATCCTGATGTGCAGGGGGCGGATATGCTGATTGCTGTCACAGGCAGTGATGAGGTGAACATGGTGTGCTGCATACTGGCCAAGAAGCATGGTATCGTCCATACTGTTGCCCGTATCCGGGATATGCAGTTCATGTCCGAGGCAAAGGAATATCTCAAGGCAAACTTTGACATCGATTTGATGCTGAATCCTGAGTATATTACCGCCATGGAGATAAACCGCATCCTCATGGTGCCGGCGGCCCTCAACGTGGAGGATTTTGCCGAGGGCAGGGTGCGCCTTTTTGAGACCAAGGTGCGCCGCAAATCACCTTTGGCGAATATTCCTCTGAAGGATCTGGATATTCCCAAGTCCATCCTGGCGGCCATGATTTTCCGGGATCATCGCATGATTGTGCCTCATGGTGATGATTGCCTGATGGCTCATGACAATGTGTACTTTGTGGGGGAGACGGGAGCCATAGAGAATTTCAGCAAGAACCTGGTCAGGAGCGATGCCAGGAAGGTGAGCCGGGCGGTGATCATCGGTGCCGGGCGCGCCGGGCGGTTTACAGCCAGGGAGCTGGACAAGCAGGAGGTGCAGGTCAAGATTTTTGATACCAACCGGGAGAGATGCCGCCTGATTGCGGCAAAGCTTTCCGGCGCCAGCATGGCCATTAATGCTGATGGCACCAATCTGGAACTGCTGCAGTCCGAGGGTGTAGCGGATGCGGATGTGATGATCTGCCTGACGGGGGATGACAAGCTGAACCTGCTGCTGGCCCTGATGGGCAGGCATATGGGGGTGAAGAAGACCATTGTCAAGGTAGACCGCTATGATTATATTGAGCTGATGGAAAAGGTGGGCGTGGATATCGTGCTTTCCTCCCGCGTCCTGGCTGCCAGCGAGGTGCTGGCCTTCGTGCGCCGGGGAGGTATCGTGTCCGTATCCCTGCTGGAAGGTGCCAAGGCAGAGGCCATAGAGGTAGTGGTGCAGGCAGGTGCCAGGGTGTCAGGCAAGAAGCTGATGGATGCGGCACTGCCAAGGGAGTGCCTGGTCTGCGGCTATGTGCGGGGCAGCGATACATTTGTGCCTAACGGCCATACTGTGCTGGAGCCGGGGGACAGGGCGATTATTATCGTGAAGGTCAAGCACTCCAAGAATGTGCTGAAATATTTTCAAAAGGAATGACGGCTGACGATGAATAGATTAGTTCTTTTGCTGATGGGCAGGGTAATCCTCATGTGCAGCGGCTTGCAGCTTATTCCTTTCTGCTACAGCCTCTATCATGGCTATGAGCAGTCAGCAGGTGCTTTTGCCGCCTCGGTGATGATTGCCCTGCTCTCAGGGGTGTGGCTCATAGGCCTGGCGGAGCGCGGGTACAGGGAAAGCCTCAGCGTGCTGGACGGGGCGGCCTTTTTGGCTGTCTGCTGGTGGGTGATGTCCATATTTGGTGGGCTGCCCTATTATATTGACGGTGATCTGGGCATTGCCAACGCCTTTTTTGACAGTATCTCCTGCTTTACCACCACAGGTGTCATGGATTTGCCCTATGAGGCGGATAATGCCATTATCCTCTGGCGCAGCCTGTCCCAGTGGCTGGGAGGATATATGGTGCTGCTACTGCTGAGCACGGTGCTGCCGGGTACCAGCGGCTGCTTTGGCACGGCCTTTATCCTGTCCGGCAACATGCGCACCGGGGCCATTACCCTGAAGCGTATCAACAGGACCTCTGTAAAGCTGCTGAAGATTTATTCTGCTATTACCTTGGGGGGGATATTGCTTTACTGGCTTTGCGGACTGTCCGTGTACGATGCGGTCAATATGTCCCTGGTGACTATTTCTACCGGAGGCTGCTATACTCCGGATGCAAGGATTACGGTCAGTGGCTGGGTGGCAGTCACTGCCATTCTTGGCATCGTAGCGGCAGGCTGCAACATCCTCCTGTACTGGCAGGCGGTTGACCACAAGGAAATCCGTGCCTTGCACCAGACCTGGAAAAACAGCGAGACCAGGATTTTTGTGGGGCTGGTGCTGTGCTTTACGGGGATTATTGCTGTGCACCTCTACCTGAAGGGGTATTATGATGCGGGGGATGCCATCAGCAATGCTCTTTTCCATGTGGTATCCTTTGGCTGTACCAATGGTATCATGGCGGAGGGCATGTATCACTGGGATGATGTGGACAAGTTCTTCCTCATGTGCATGGCGCTGATTGGGGGATGCATCGGCTCTATTTCCGGCGGCTTCAAGATTTTCCGCCTGCAGGTGCTTTTAAAAAGCTCCCTGGCGGAGCTGAAAAGAACCCTGCACCCTCACATGGTGGTGCATATAGAGGTGGACGGCAAGGCGGTGCCTCAGAAGATTATTGAGCG
>JAEDOE010000009.1 GCA_016302095.1 Anaerovibrio sp.
GCGAGAACTTAGCATCCGCTAGGCACAACTAGGAGCGAGAGCGTGTTTCTGATGGTACTGCCGTAGACCATCCCATTTTAATCTGAACAGAGTCCACGAACTACCAAACTATTTATATCAGTATATGCACAAAGCAACAATCAAGCACTACGACAAACTGAAAATTACTTAATAGCCAAGGCCGCAGTCACAAATCCCTTGAACAGAGGATGCGGATGGTTTGGACGGGACTTCAGCTCAGGATGGAACTGAGAAGCCACGAACCAAGGATGGTCCTTTACCTCCACGATTTCCACCAGGCTATCATCCGGCAAAGTGCCAGCAATTACCATGCCAGCCTCAGAAATCTGCTGACGGAAGGCATTGTTGAACTCATAGCGATGACGATGGCGCTCGCTAATCATCTCCTGCCCATAGGCAGCAAAGGTATTGGTATCCTTCTGCACCTTGCAAGGATATGCACCCAGGCGCATGGTACCGCCCTTATCCTCCACATCCACCTGGGAAGCCATCAGGTCAATAACAGGATACTCGGTCTCAGAGTTGAACTCAGTGCTGTGGGCACCATTCATGCCACAGACATGGCGGGCAAACTCGATAACAGCGCACTGCATGCCAAGGCACAATCCCAGGAACGGCAGCTTGTGCTCGCGGGCATACTGAATAGCCTTGATCTTTCCCTCAACACCGCGGTCACCAAAGCCGCCCGGCACCAGGATGCCCTTGCAGCCTGCAAACTCCTCATCCATATCCACATTGGCATCCTCCAGCTTTTCGGAGTTCACCCAGTGAATTTTCACAGCAGCATCATTATAAATCCCTGCATGATGAAGTGCCTCTGTAACGGAAATATAGGCATCCGGCAGCTCCACATACTTGCCGACTACGGCAACCTTGACCTTCTTCTGCGGATTCTTAATCTTATTCACCATCTGTGCCCACTCGTCCATGTTCACAGGGCTGTAATCCATGCCCAGCTTCTCCAGCACGATACGGTCCAGGCCTTCCTCCTGCATCATCAGAGGCACCTCGTAAATGGTGTCAGCAGTGAGGTTCTCAATAACAGCCTTTTCCTCTACGTCGCAGAACAGGGCAAGCTTCTGCTTCATATCCTTGGTAAGCGGCTTCTCAGCACGGCATACCAGGATATCTGGCTGAATGCCGATGCCCCGCAGCTCCTTTACGCTGTGCTGGGTAGGCTTGGTCTTCAGCTCGCCGGCAGCGGAAATATAAGGCACCAGGGTAACATGGATATAGAGCACATCGTTCCTGCCCACTTCCTTCTTCACCTGGCGGATAGCCTCCATAAACGGCAGGGACTCAATATCGCCCACAGTGCCGCCGATTTCGGTGATAACCACATCCGCACCGTCATCAGCTGCCACATCATAGACACGCTGCTTGATTTCGTTGGTGATGTGAGGAATAACCTGCACGGTCTTGCCCAGATAATCCCCGCGGCGCTCCTTGTTCAGCACGTTCCAATAAACCTTGCCGGCAGTAATGTTGGAACCCTTGGTCAGGCTGATGTCAATAAAACGCTCATAATGCCCCAGGTCCAGGTCAGTTTCCGCACCATCATCGGTAACGAACACCTCGCCATGCTGATAAGGGCTCATGGTACCCGGGTCAATGTTGATATACGGGTCAAACTTCTGGATAGTGACCTTGATACCGCGATTTTTCAGCAAGCGTCCCAGGGAAGCTGCCGTGATGCCCTTGCCCAGAGATGAAACTACGCCGCCGGTAACGAAAATATACTTTGCCATGTTGTTCCTCCTGCTCAAAACTAGATTTATCAGATATCTATAAATGTATTAATTATCTTCCTGAATGCCCTCAAAGAGCTTCTCCTCACGCTGACGGGCAGTCTTGGCGCGATTGGTAGTAGCGGAACGCGCACCACGGGAGGAACGCTTTGTCTCAGGCGGATTCCACTCGGTCAGTCCCCATCTGCCATCCCCTGCATAGTGGAAACGGCTGTCCATGTTAATCTGGGTATACACCTCGGAAATAGCCTCTGCCAGAGCCTGTACATTCTTCTGGCGCTTCTCCAGCACCTCCATAATCAGGTCCTTATAATACATAGGAACCTTGCTTTCATGCAGCACATAAGCTGCAACCTCGACATCAGAGCTTTTCAAAAAATCCACTTTTATAATCTCCTCTCAAAAAGGCTTATTTTCCACTTCAAATTACATGCGCTCCGGCGCAGACACGCCCAAAATTCCCAAAGCATGGCGAATAGCATGGGCTGTCACAGTCACCAGGGCAAGGCGGGCCTCTGCCAGCTTATCCTCTACCCCCAGGATGCGGCACTGGTTATAGAAGCTGTGGAAACAGCCTGCCAGCTCATAGGCATAGCGGGCAATGCGCTGCGGTGCATATTCCGCCGCCGCACGCTCGATTTCTTCCTCATACTTTTGCAGCTTGTTGATGATGGCGATTTCCGTATCATCCGTCAGCAGACTAAGCTCAGGCGCCTCACCTACCTGCAAGTTGTTTTCCGCTGCCTGGCGGAAGATGCTGCAAATCCTGGCGTGGGCATACTGGATATAGTACACCGGGTTTTCATTGGACCGGGACTTCGCCAAATCAAGGTCAAAATCCAGCTGGCTGTCCATGGAGCGCATAATGAAGAAATACCTTGCCGCATCGGTGCCCACTTCCTCAATCAGCTCCGCCAGGGTAACAGTCTGCCCTGTACGCTTGCTGAGCTTTACCAGCTCGCCACCCCGCAGAAGGCGAACCATCTGCAAGAGCAGCACATCCAAATCATCAGGATTATAGCCGAGAGCCTTCACAGCAGCCTTTACGCGGCAGATATAGCCGTGATGGTCAGCCCCCCAGATGTTAATGACCTTGCCGAAGCCACGGGCAAACTTGTCCCGATGATAGGCAATATCAGCAGCCAGATAGGTAGGCTCGCCGCTGTCACGTATAACCACCCTGTCCTTATCATCACCATAGGCGGTGGACTTCAGCCACAGGGCACCATCCTTTTCGTAGATGTTGCCGTTTTCCTGCAAAAATTTGCAGGCATCCTGCACCTTGTCAGGGTGCAGGGTACGCTCGCTGTACCACACATCAAAGCGGCAGTTGAAGGCTTCCAAATCCTCCTTCAGGGCAGCCAGCTTTTCCTTCAGTGCCAGCTCCTTGAAGATGCCCATGCGCTCATCCTCGCTCATGTCCAGGTACTTATCCCCGTCCTTCTTGATGATGCGCTGTGCCGTGTCGATGATATCCGCACCATGATAGCCGTTCTCCGGGAAATCCTTTTCCTCAGCCCTGCCCAGAAGCTCCAGATAGCGATGATTTACAGAACGTGCCAGGTTGTTGATCTGATTGCCTGCATCGTTGATATAATACTCGCTGGTTACAGGATAGCCTGCGGCACGCATGACATTCACCAGCGCGCTGCCGGCAGCCGCGCCCCTGCCATGGCCTACATGCAGAGGTCCGGTAGGATTGGCACTGACATACTCCACCTGCACCGGCTTCATGTCCTTGGCCGGCAGCTGGCCGAATGCCTCCCCCTTCTTCATAAGGGCAGCCAGTCCATCATAGATAACATTTGACTTCAGATAGAAATTGATAAAGCCCGGCCCGGCAATCTCAATGCGCTCCAGCCAGTCCCCCTGAATGCGCTGCGTAAGCTCCTGGGCAATCAGGCGGGGATTTTTGCGGAATGCCCTGGCTGACTGCATGGCGATATTGGTGGCAAAATCGCCCAGCTCCTTCTTTGGCGGCACCTCCAGCACTATATCAGGCAGCTCTGCCTCTGGAAATACCCCGTCCCTGATTGCGCTCAGAGCAGCTTCTTCTATTGCCTTTGTCAGTATATCCTTGATTTCCAATCCTTTATCCTCCTAAAATCAATCTGCTTCAACCTTGATTTCTATTTCATAGTTCCCCACAGGTGAACCGTTGGCGGTGAGATGGTATGCCACTTTGGCGCAGCCGGAGCTTTCAGCAAAGCAGGACTGCAGCCTTTCCGTCCGCATCACCAGCTCCATAACGCCATAAGGCGTATGATAATCCGACCTGGTTTCCTGCCGTGGCACAAAACGCTGCTCTGTCTTTGCTGCGCCATGCCGCAAAATCACCAGCTCCTCATCAGATACCTTTATGGTGGTAGGCACCCTGCTCTCACCGTCAAGATACTTGTCCTCATAACGGAGGTAGTGCTTGCCTCCCTTAAAAAAGTACCTGCCCTTCATTCTGTGATGCAGGTTTTCCACATGCCCGTCAGGTGCTTCCTGCCGTGCCCTGATGCTTATTTTTACCTTATCCAATCCTGCATTCACCTCAGACATATTCTCACAAACGTTCTATCATTTTTATTCAAACAAAACTATACATTATTATAAACCAATCAGCGCAAATTGCCAATAGATAAAACAAAAAAAGGAACCGCAAAATCACGATTCCTTTTCCAAGTCTTACTCCACTGCAATATCAATCTCTACCACATGACCGCCCAAATCCATATTGACAGTCAAAAACTGTCCGGCACTGATGCGAATCTGGGCACCTGCGCCCACAGTCAGGCTCGGGGTGGAAATATCCACCTCCCTGCCCAGGGCAGCCAGATTGGTAGCTGCATTGGCAGTCAGCATGTTGGACATTTCAGAAATAGCACTCTGTGCCATCTCGTCAAAAGCCGCTATCGGCATGCCCATCATCATGGTGGAGGCAATGAACTTCGCCGTTTCCTCATTCATATTGTAAACCACGTTGCCACGGATTTCCTTGGTAAAGCCTACCAATACGGACACACCCAAGCTCTCGATGTGTTTGTCCTTTACTCCCATACCGGTTCGCTCAGGCGTTGGGAATCCCATTTGTGGCAATACCGTAGTGAATGCATCAATAAACGGATTGACCAATTTTACATCCATACTCACACGCTCCTCGCAAAACCAATATTCATAAATATATCACCTATGGAAGTCTTGGCTTTGATATTAAAGGCTATCAACTCAGGGTTGGAAAGCTTGATATCAGTGCCGCTGATAAGTCCCGGCGGCGTCAGCCTCATTTCCCTGTCCTTGATTACATCATTTATTCTGGATATGCCATGCCCGGCAATGATATTGCCAGACTCCTCCACAGCCGCCTGAGCCTCGAAGTCAGTCACCTCATCCTGCTGCAGCACAGCCTTTGCAAACCCCCGCATGGTATTCTCATCCATGTAGAAGGCAACCCTGCCCCTCGGCTCCCCTACAATGCCGATAATCACAGCTACGCCGCTGACACTAAGAGGACCGCTGTTTTCCTCCTGCACCTGGATTTCACTCTCCAGCCCCGCAATCTGCTGCAAGCCTTCCTGCAAAACCTTGGCATAAGTAGACACATAGGAATCCCGGTAAACAGCATTCACCCCTACATGTTCCTGGCAAAGAATCATCAGCGTATCAAGAAGCTCATTGGTGCTGACCGGCTTCTGCAAAAACGAGCTGATGCCTGCCAGCCTGCCATGCATAATCAGCTTGGCATCCTTCATGGCACTGATCATGACAATCTTGCAACGGGAATCCATGGCATGAATACGCCTGCTGCACTCAATGCCATCAGCATCTGGCAGATTCATATCCATAGTAACCACATCTGGCCTCGTCTTTGCGTACAAATCTATTGCATGCGCAGCATTTTCTGCCATCGCACAGACCTCAAAATTAGTCTTGGCCAGCATAGAGCTAATCATCATCCGACTAATCTTGGAGTCATCTACCACCATTACCCGAACTTTCTCCACCAAAATCACCTGCACTTTTCGTCAATAATAACCTATATGTTACTTTCGCCATAAAACGAAAAAATCCTTTTTCTTGCAGAAGAAAATTTAAAATTTTTTCATTTTCAAAAAGCGGGCAGCACGAATAGCAACGAATCCCCCATAACGGAGCTGTTAAAGGGGATTCATGAATTTCCTTTATTTTATTATATATTAGAACGGTCTACAGCGTCAAACAAATCTGTAATTTCTTTTGCAGGTTCTTTATCCAGCTTGCTGACAACATAAATCGCCAAAAGCCCCAAGGCAAAGCCAGGGATAATCTCATACAGTCCAAAGAGTGCCAGCTGCTTCCAGACCAGAACAGTAACACCGCCTACCACGATGCCTGCCAGCACGCCGTTCCTGGTGGTGCGGCGCCAGAACAGGGACATGAGCACAGCCGGGCCGAAGGTTGCTGCAAAGCCCGCCCAGGCGTATGCCACCATCTCAAGGATAAAGCTATCAGGGTTCATAGCAATGGAAATAGCCATAGCGGAAATCACCAGCACAGCGGCACGGCTTACCCAGACCAGCTCTGTGTGAGAAGCATCCTTCCTGACCACGGCACGATAGAAATCCTGAGAAAAAGCGGAAGCGGACACCAGCAGCTGGGATGAAGCAGTGCTCATGATAGCTGCCAGCACCGCAGACATAATCAGTCCGCCCATAAACGGATTAAAGAGCTGCTTGGTCATCACCAGAAGCACAGTCTCCACAGCAGGGCCGGACAGCGGCTCCGTCAGATATACCTTGCCCACCATGCCCACAAAAACAGCGGCAATCATGGCAATGATATACCAGCCCACGGCAATGCGCTTGGAACGCTTCAGCTCGCTGGTGGAGCTGATAGCCATGAAGCGCACAAGGATATGAGGCTGACCGAAATAGCCCAGGCCCCAGCCCATAAGGGAAATAAAGGCAATAAAGGAAATAGTGCTGCCATCCGGGTTCATGAAGGGATTGAAAAAGGTCGGATTCACAATGTCAATGGCAGTGATGGTAGTCTGCACGCCCCCCAGCATGTACATGGCAAAGGCAGGCACCATCACGATGGCAAAGAACATCATGATGCCCTGAATGAAATCAGTCCAGCACACAGCCATAAAGCCGCCGGTCAAAGTGTAGAATACCACCACAAAGGCACCAATCAGCACTGCCGTAGTATAGTCCAGCCCGAAAAGGGTGCTGAACAGCTTGCCGCCGCTGACGAAACCGGAGCCTGTATAGATAACAAAGAAAATAACGATAAAGATTGCCGGAATAATCCGCAGCAGATTGCTGTGGTCATTGTAGCGGTTCTGGAAAAAGTCCGGCAGCGTCAGGGAGTTGTTTGCCATCTCCGTATAGCGGCGCAGCCTCTTTGCTACAAAATGCCAGTTTGCCCAGGTACCAAGCCCCAGTCCCACCGCAATCCACGCCGAGCTGAAGCCTGCCAGGTATGCCGCTCCCGGCACTCCCATCATCATCCAGCCGCTCATGTCCGAGGCCTCGGCACTCATAGCCGTAACCCAGGCTCCCAGCTTGCGGTTGCCGATGATATAATCATCCATGCTGTTTGTCTTGCGGTAGTAATAAATGCCGATTGCCATCATCAGAGCAAGATAGATGACAAAGGCGCCAATTACCAAGATATTATCCAATGTTATTCCTCCTATAAAAAATAATACATATCATTATATGCGAGAATAGGCATTTTGGCAAATAAAAAAGCACAGGCCCTGCCCTGATGCTGACCATCGCATCAGGCAAAGCCTGCACTTCATATAAAACCTTTACCATTAATGGCAAAAACACGCCGCAGCCAGCAACATGCAACGCTGCATCAACACGCTATTCACCATCTGCGCCAAAAGTTCCGCACATCAGCTTACAGCTTGTAGTAAGCGATACCTGCCTCGAAAATCTTCTGATCCTGATTGCCCGGCACATTCATGGCAACGGACGCACCGATACGCTCGGAGTGCCCCATCTTGCCCAGCACGCGGCCATCAGGGCTGGTAATACCCTCGATGGCATTGACGGAGCCATTCGGGTTGAAAGGCATCTCCAAAGTAGGAGCACCTGCCTCATTTACATACTGAGTGGCAATCTGGCCATTAATGCGCAGCTTCGCCACAACCTCCTTGTCCGCAAAGAAGCGGCCCTCACCGTGGGAAATAGGAATGGTGAAAATCTCACCCGGCTTCACGTTGTTGAACCAAGGAGACAGGTTGGACACAACCTTGGTGCGCACCATGCAGGAAGCATGACGGCCAATCTGGTTGTGAGTCAGGGTAGGAGAAGCTGCATCCAAATCGCGGATTTCGCCATAAGGCACCAGGCCCAGCTTGATCAGTGCCTGGAAGCCGTTGCAGATACCAAGCATCAAGCCATCACGCTGCTGCAGCAGCTTGTGGACAGCTTCCTTGATGCGAGGATTCCTGAAGATAGCCGCAATAAACTTGCCGGAGCCGTCCGGCTCGTCACCGCCGCTGAAACCGCCCGGCAGCATAATGATCTGAGAAGCCTCAATGCCCTTGACAATAGCCTCCACAGACTCCTCAACAGCCTGCGGCGTCAGGTTGCGGATAACCAAAGTCTGCGGATCGCCGCCGGCACGCCTGAACGCCCTTGCCGTATCATACTCGCAGTTGGTTCCCGGGAAGACAGGTATGAAAATCTTCGGCTTGGCAAAGCCAACCTGTGGCTTCACCCTGTTGCCGCCGGTGTAGAGATACTCGCTGGCACCCTTGTCTGAGGTCTTGACACTGGTCGGGAAAATCTTCTCCAAAGGAGAAGTATATGCCTTCTTGGCATCATTGAAGGAAACCACCGCATCACCGATAACAATGCTGCTATTCTGGGTAGTAATGCCCAGCTCATAGCAGCCGGTGCCAGCCAGTGCCTTCTCAATATCGGAATCAGCAGCCACCTCAAGAATCAGGGCACCATAGTCAGCCTTGAACAGCTCCTGCATATCAGGCTTCCCGGCAAACTTGAAACCGATGCCGTTGCCCAGGCACATCTTGGTAATAGCAGCCGCCATACCGCCTATGCGAACACTGGAAGCGGCGAATACCTTCTTGGCAGCGATGAAATTGCTGACCTTCTCATAGGTTGCCCGGAGCTTGCCAAAGTCAGGCATAGCCAGCTCATCCTTGGCCATAGGCACATAATAAACCTTGCTGCCCACAAACTTGAACTCAGGGGAAACCGCATTATCAGCCTTCATTACATCTACGGCAAAGGAAGCCAGGGTAGGCGGAACAGTCAAATCCATAAAGGTACCTGACATGGAATCCTTGCCGCCAATAGCAGGAATCTCCAGCTGATGCTGTGCCCACAGGGCACCCAGCAGAGCGGCAAACGGCTTGCCCCACTTTTTGCTGTCGCTGCCCAGGCTCTCAAAATACTCCTGGAAGGTCAGGCGTACCTTGTCGGCACGGCCGCCCAGTGCCACCATCTTGGCCACGGACTCAATCACCGCGTACATGGCACCGTGGAACGGGCTCCACTCCATGAGATACGGGTTATAGCCGTAGGTCATGGCAGTAGCCGTAGTAGTCTCAGCCCCCAGCACAGGCAGCTTTGCTACCATGCCCTCCGTCGGGGTAAGCTGGTTCTTGCCGCCAAACGGCATCAGCACGCTGTTGCCGCCGATGGACGAGTCAAAACGCTCTGCCAGCCCCTTCTGGCTGCATACATTCAAATCCTTCAGGTTTTCCAGCCATGCCTTTTCCAAATCAGGAGCCAGCGCAGCCACCTTGCCCGGAATCTGATTCAGGTAGCAATTGTCCTTATCCGGTGTCTCCACCACCAGGCTGATATGCTGCCTTACACCGTTGGTATCAAGGAAATCACGGCTCAGATTGACAATGGTCTTCTCACGCCAGTTCATCACCAGACGGCGGTTATCAGTAACCACAGCCACCACCGTAGCCTCAAGGTTTTCCTCGTCAGCAGCAGCCACGAACTTCTCCACGTTATCACGGGTAATAACTACAGCCATGCGCTCCTGGGACTCGGAAATAGCCAGCTCGGTGCCATCCAGGCCCTCGTACTTCTTCTTGACGGCATCCAGGTCAATCACCAGTCCGTCAGTCAGCTCGCCGATGGCAACGGACACGCCGCCTGCACCAAAGTCGTTGCAACGCTTGATCATGCGGCTGATTTCAGGATTCCTGAACAGGCGCTGAATCTTTCTCTCCGTAGGCGGATTGCCCTTCTGCACTTCGGCACCGCAGGCAGTCAGGGATTCCAGTGTATGCTCCTTGGAAGAGCCGGTAGCACCGCCGCAGCCATCACGGCCAGTACGGCCGCCTACCAGCACGATAACATCATCCGGAGACGGAACCTCGCGGACCACGTTCACCTTCGGAGCTGCTGCAATTACGGCACCGATTTCCATGCGCTTGGCCAAAAAGCCCTCATGATATACCTCGGCAACCTGTCCGGTAGCCAGTCCGATCTGATTGCCGTAGGAGCTGTAACCGGCTGCTGCCCCCAGGGTAATCTTCTTCTGAGGCAGCTTGCCCTTCAAGGTCTCACTGACAGGACGCCTCGGGTCAGCGGCACCAGTCACGCGCATGGCCTGATAAACATAGGAACGGCCGGACAGTGGGTCGCGGATGGCACCGCCCAGGCAGGTAGCAGCGCCGCCGAAAGGCTCAATCTCAGTAGGATGGTTATGGGTTTCGTTCTTGAACATAACCAGCCAGTCCTCGTTTTTGCCATCAATGTCGGCATTGACAACGATGCTGCAGGCATTAATCTCGTCAGACTTGTCCAAGTCCTCCAGCTTGCCCTGCTTCCTGAGAGCCTTCATGCCGATAACAGCCAGGTCCATCAGGGTAACATCCCTTTCCTGGCCGGCATACAAATCCTTGCGGTCAGCCAGGTACTGCTTGTAGGCATCCTCAATCGGCTTGCTGTAATACCCCTTCTCAATATCCACCAGATCAATGGCGGTAGTAAAGGTGGTATGACGGCAATGGTCAGACCAGTAGGTATCAATAACCCGGATTTCGGTAATGGTAGGCTGACGCTTCTCAGTATCCCGGAAATACTGCTGGCAGAACTTCAAATCCTCAAAGCTCATGGCAAAGCCGCGGCTATCCATGAACTGCTGCAATGCTGCCTCATCCATCTCGTTAAAGCCCTCCAGCACCTCTACATCAGCAGGTGCCTCGAACTTCATGTCCAGGGTATCAGGCTTTTCCATGGATGCCTCCCGGCTCTCCACGGCATTGATATAATAATCCTTAATCTTCTGCACAGCCTCGGCATCCACATCGCCCACCAGCACCACTACACGGGCGGTAGCAATCTCAGGACGCTCCTTCTGGGTAACCAGCTGCACGCACTGGGCAGCGGAGTCAGCAGTCTGGTCGTACTGGCCCGGCAGGTACTCCACAGCAAACATAGTAGAATTAGGGAAGCTCGGCAGCTCCTCCTCGTAGATAACGTCCACAGGCGGCTCAGAGAAAACCACGGCCTTTACCTGAGCATATTCCTCGTCACTCAGCCCCTCAATGTCATAGCGGTTGAACAGGCGTACTGCCTTCAGACCGGTCAGGCGGAAGCTCTCCACCAGGTCATCGCACAGCTGCTGGGCAGGAATGTCGAAAAAGCCCTGTCGCTTTTCTACAAAAATTCTTCTTACACTCATTGATTTGCCTCCATTATTTATATTGAAAAATAAGGTTATCTAAAATCAGCTATACAGTAATAGTTAATAGTTAACAATTAATACCGAATGTACGGCCTCTAAAATCAAGCCAGCTGGCAAATATACCAAATCACTCAAAGCCTGAACTTCACAGACCAAAAGCATACTGCTACTTGATGCTATCCACAGCAATCTTCACTACAACCTTGGTAACAGGCACGGAGCTATCCCCCAGCGAGCCGCAGGGACGATGCACATCCGTCGGATAAAGCACTGCAAAATTCCCCGCCTCCAATGTGATGCCGCTAATAGGTATCAGCTTGTCAAAAAAGACAATATCCTTCTCACCGTCATAGGGCTCGCAGACCTTCAGCTCCGGGCTCATAGGGCACCAGCCCAGCTCCTCCCTGCCCTCCACTATATACTGGATATCCACATACTGGCGGTGAGCCTCAGGCTTGCCGCTTTCCGGCACGCGGGTATTGTAGCGCTGCAAAATCGCAAAGCTGTCCTCCCCATGAATAGGGTACTTGCCATCTGCCATGTTCTTAAAATCCTGCTGGCACAGGTATTGCAGGGCCTCCCTGACTGCCTCCGGATACTTGCTGAAACCGGAAGCCGCCTCGCTTATATTTCCTATAATCAAGCTTATCGACTCCTTTAAAAAACAGTCCGCCAAAACTTTCATTACCTTCATTACATTCACTGGCACTAGCTGCCATCATGTAAGCTTTTATTACCAAAAAATATACCAAGACTATTTTATACAAAAATCAAACTTTATGCAATGTAATGTTGCAGGAAAATTCTCACCAATATTTTTTCAGTATTTTCTTTGGCACACATAAAATTTCATCAATTTTCAGTCAAATGAATTATACTTTTGCTTTTTCATTGCAAAATTTCTCAGTATGTGATATAAAAATTATTACTATGTAAAAAAGGAGCGATGAATATGCGCGAATTATTAGAGCTTTTGGAACATGATGCCCGCCGTCCGGCAGGGGAGCTGGCGGCAATGCTGCACCGCAGCGAATACGAGGTGGAGCAGCAGATGGCACAGCTGGAGCGCGACAAGGTAATTCTCAGCTACAACACCCTGATTAACTGGGAAAAGACCGGTGACAACACCGTGACCTCCATTATCGAGGTAAACCTGACGCCGCAGAGGGAAACCGGCTTTGATGCCATCGCGGAACGCATTTATCGCTTTGACGAGGTTCGCACCGTATACCTCATGTCCGGCAGCTTCGACCTGCTGGTTATCATTGAGGGCAAATCCCTGCAGGAGGTAGCCAATTTCGTGGCAACCCGCCTCTCCACCATCGAGGGCGTAACCCAGACCAGAAGCCATTTCATGCTGAAGCCGTACAAGAAGGACGGCATTATCATTGAGGACAAAGAACAGGATAGAAGGCTGGTGATGACTCCATGACAGAAAATATCGACTGGAATAAGAGGATTTCTCCCGTTGTGCACGCCATTCCCCCATCCGGCATCCGCCGCTTCTTTGACATAGCTGCGGAGATGGAGGATGTTATTTCCCTGGGCGTGGGCGAGCCTGACTTTATTACGCCATGGGCCATCCGGGAAAGCTGTGTCTACGGCTTGGAACAGGGCTACACCTCCTATACTGCCAACAGAGGACTGCTGGAGCTCCGTGAGGAAATCTGTGCCCTGCAGAAGCGTAACTTCAATATTGACTATGAGCCAAAGACCGATGTGCTGGTGACCGTAGGCGTCAGCGAAGCTTTGGACATTGCCATGCGTACCATCCTGGCACCAGGGGATGAAATCCTCATTCCTGAGCCGTGCTATGTGTCCTACAAGGCATGTGCAGCCCTGGCTGGTGGCGTGCCTGTGCCTGTACCGGCAAAAATCGAGAACAACTTCAGCATCACGCCGGAGGATTTGGAGGCGCATGTCACTGACAAGACCAAGGCACTGCTCATCGGCTACCCAAACAATCCTACAGGAGCCGTTCTTTCCAGAGAGCAGCTGATTGCCATTTCCCGCTTTGCCGTAAAGCATGACCTGATTGTGATTTCCGATGAAATCTACGGTGACCTGACCTACGGCGGCGAGCGGCATATCTGCTTTGCCGGGCTGCCGGAGATGAAGGACCGCACCATCCTGCTGAACGGCTTTTCCAAGGCCTATGCCATGACCGGCTGGCGCATCGGCTATGCCCTCTCCAATCCTGAGATTATTGCCGCCATGACGAAAATCCATCAGTATACCATGCTGTGCGCACCGATTACCGCCCAGATTGCAGCTGTGGAGGCATTGCGCAACGGTGAAAAATACATGAAGAAGATGGTTTCCGAGTACGACAAGCGCCGCCGCCTGATCTATGACGGGCTGACCAATGCAGGGCTGAAATGCTTTGAGCCAAAGGGAGCTTTCTATATCTTCCCTGACATCACCTCCACCGGGCTCACCTCCGAGGAATTTGCGGAAAAGCTTCTCATGAAGGAGCATGTGGCTCTGGTGCCGGGCAATGCCTTCGGTGAGTGCGGTGAAGGATATGTGCGCTGCTCCTATGCTACCTCCGTAGCCAAGATTTCCGAGGCTATCGCCAGGATTGAGCATTTCGTGCAGCATTGTAGGTAAAAAGTATTTCATTTTGCCGTAGTGCTTGATTGTTGCTTCAAGCACATACCGACTTAGTTTGTTTGATATTTCGTGGACTCTGTTCAGACTAAAAATGGGATGAGTGGGACAGCTACCCATAGAAAACACGCTCGCGCTCCTAGTTGTACCTAGCGGATGCTAAACTCACGCTTCGCCTACGGCTCGCGTATCGTTAAGCACCGAGGTACAACAAAGGTTTTCTATGGGTACTGTCCTCACTCATCCCTT
>JAEDOE010000218.1 GCA_016302095.1 Anaerovibrio sp.
GCCAGCAAGGTCATAATCAGCCTGCGGAAATTGCCGCTGTTGGCTGCCATGGCATCCATGACCTCCTGATGGGTAAGCTTGGTCTCGGAAATGCCTGCCGCCATGTTGGTCACCATGGAGATAGTTGCATAGCACATCTCCGCCTCCTGGGCAAGAGTAACCTCCGGCACATTGGTCATACCCACCAGGTCGCCTCCCAGCAGGGAGAACATCCTGATTTCCGCCGGAGTCTCATAGCGGGGGCCGTCAGTGCAGACATAGGTGCCGCCATTTATTACATGAATCCCCAGGCGGCTGCCAATCTCTTTGATTTTCCGCCTCAGGTCAGGGCAGTACGGGTCCGTCACATCCACATGGACCACGCCACGCTCTCCCCCCTCATAAAAGGTGCACACCCGGTTCTTGGTAAAATCCAGGAACTGGTTCGGCAGCACGAAATCCCCCAGCTGCATGGCCTTGTTCAGAGAGCCTACCGCCGTGGTGGAAATAATCTTCCGCACCCCCAGCTTTTTCAGGGCGTAAATATTGGCACGGTAGTTAATCTTGTGGGGCGCGATGGAATGCTTGCTGCCGTGCCGGGCCAGAAATGCCACTTCCTTGCCTGCATAAATGCCTACCTGCAGCTCCACTTCCCCATAAGGAGTCTCCACCTTCTCCTGCCGTACATTCTCCAGCATATCAGGATCATACACCCCGGAACCGCCAATAACCGCTATCTTTACCATAAAATCTCCTCCTATTCCTTCTATTCCTTATTTCAGCTATTTCCCCTTAGAAATGAAATACTTTCAGTAGTTTTTTCACTTATTTCTCGCCAAAGAAAAACCTATACCGATGAAGCTCAGGGCGCAGAACACCCGGAAAATCATCTGGATTGCCGGCAAAAGGTGCACATTGTCACTGCCCGTCAGGGACTGTACGCCGCACCATGCCAGCAGCATCGTCACCAGCGCCATGGAAATGGACTGGCCGAAAAGCCGCATGGTAGATACCAGGGACGAGGTCGTGCCGTAGTATTTGGGCGGCACCGCCCCCATGATGGCATTGTTGTTAGGGGAGGAAAACAGGGCAAAGCCCAGCCCCACCAGCATCAGAATCATCCCCGTCTGCCAAATAGGCGTCCCTGCATCCAGAAAGGACATCAGCAAAAGCCCCAGGCAGGTAATCCCCATGCCCACGGAGGCAACCTTGCCGGGATGAATCCTGTCGGACAATGCCCCTGCCTTGGGTGAAAGCAGTGCCATGACCACAGGCTGCAGCAGGATAATCCCCCCTGCCATGGAGGCGGAAAAGCCCAAAATAATCTGCAAGTACAGTGACATCAGGAAGCTGATGGCGAAGGTGGCGCTATAATGCAGCATGGCTGCCAGATTGCTGAAGGTAAACACCCTGTTGCCATGGAAAATCCTGATATCCAGGCAGGGGTGCGCCACCCTGTACTCGATAAAGGCAAAGGCCAGCATCCCAAGAACACCCAGGGCCAGCACCACCTTGCCCAGCTCACTGCTGTTAATCTCCGCCAGGCCGTATAGCAGCGTTGGCGCCGACAGCATGTAGCACAGGCTTCCCTTCACATCAAGTCGCGCTCCCTTGTCCCCGTACCATTCCTGAGAGATGCCGCGGAGCATCCAGATACTGATGAGCACCACTGCCGCCGTTGCCACAAAGATGCTGCGCCAGCCCACCAGCTCGCAGAGAAAGCCGCTGATAACGGGCCCCAGGGACAATCCGCTGTAAGTGGAGGCAGCGGAATAGCCGATAACCCTGCCCCGCTCCGTAGGTGGATGGGAGGACACCAGTAGAGCCATGCCCGGCCCGAAAATCAGGGACATGACGCTGCCCTCGATAAATCGTATGACATTCAGCATTTCTATGGAAGTGGCAAAGGCACCTGCCAGAAAAGTCAATGAAAACAGCCATTGCCCCATATGATACACCCTGCGCCTGCCAAAGATGTCCGCCAGCTTGCCTGTAGGCAGCGTAAACATGGCAGCCCCCAGCAAATAACCGAACACCACCCAGCTGAGGTCATTGGCGCTGGCACCAAATTCATGGCCGATAGCCGGTACTGCCACATTGATGCCGGAACCGGCAAATGGCCCGATGAATGAAGTAATTATAACCGCCAGAAAAAGGCGCCAGGCAGTCCTGGGCTCCAAAACCGCCTCACCGGCGCCTTTAGCTCCATCATTATCTGTAGCCAGATTATTATCTTCACGCAAAAAAATCACTCCCTTCCAGTACATATATATTGTACACCATCGGGGAGTGATTTTCTATAGCCTGCTGCAAATAAAATAAATTACAGCATCATATTATCTGCATTACCTGCATTATCATCTGCATTATTTACAGCATTTACACGAACATCATCTGCATGATATGCGACTTTGCCTTATTTGCTCTGGGAAGCCAGAATCTCCACAGCCTTGGCCAGGGCATCCTCTACACCGGCAGGATTCTTGCCGCCGGCCTGAGCCATATCAGGGCGGCCGCCACCGCCACCGCCTACCAGCTTGGCAGCTTCCTTGATGACCTTGCCTGCATGGGCACCGGCAGCCACAGCCGCCTTGGAAGCCTTCACCACCAGGCTCACCTTGCCCTCTGCCTCATTGACAGTAGCCAGCACAACCACGCCGGTATCCAGCTTGTCGCAGGTCATGTCAGCCATGCTGCGCAGGTCATCCATATCATTGGCAGCCACCTGGGCGGCAATCACGCTGAAGGCGCCCACGGACTGCACCTTGTCACCCAGTGCCGCTGCATCGGCCTTGGCCTGCTCGGCATGGATGGCAGCCAGCTGCTGCTGCATGTCCTTGGACTGAGCCAGCACATCATCCACACGGGAGAGGACGTCTTCCTCATGGCACTTCAGCTTGGCAGCAGCCTCGGCAACCACCTTCATCTTGCCAAAGGCATAGTCAAGGGCCGCCTGGCCGGTAATAGCCTCAATGCGGCGCACACCTGCTGCTACACCGGTCTCACTGATGATCTTGAACAGGCCGATCTGACCTACGTTGGTCACATGGGAACCGCCGCACAGCTCCATGGAGAAACCTGGTACGCTGACAACCCGTACCACATCACCGTACTTTTCACCAAAGAGGGCCATAGCACCCTTGCCGGTGGCCTCGTCCTTGGACATGTGCT
>JAEDOE010000219.1 GCA_016302095.1 Anaerovibrio sp.
AAGAAATTTTCCCCCAAAAGCTACAGGGCACTCATGAAGGAGATGTACACGCTGGAGAGCAATAAGGCAGGCAAAAAGATAAGCAAGGATGAACTGGAACAGCTTCTGAGCAAGCTGCCGAGCCACTTGCAGCCTATCGATAGGAACAAAAAATTGCCGTCAGTGCAAATGGAAAGGTTTGAAAGCTTATGGCATAGAAGTTCTGCAAAATCTTTGGATAATGATGTCGTACAGCGCATGAATGCTTGCCGCAATATGCTCAGCAAAAGGCTGGCTGTCACTGATTTTGATGATGAGGATGTAAGGGATTTGCTGGGCATCATCATCTGGGTGCGCATTCAGCGCAATAAGATCAATCATGCAATGTATGATGGTGAAGTAGATATAGAGCTTCTCAGACGTGTGCTTTATCACGGCCTGGATATGCTGCGTGCTATGGACAGAATGAGGAAGGGAGAGTGTGGCTAAGGGATGAAGTATTATCTGTATCTTGATGAAAGCGGCAAGTTTTTGGATGATGGTGGCGGACAGGGCAGTGCCCCTTCCATTGTGGCTGGGCTGCTGCTGGAAGGCAGGCCCCTGAACAGGCAGCAGGCTGAGTCGTATTTTTATGCTGTCAAAAAGAGCAGCCCTGCCTTTCGGGATATCAATGTCAGGAATTTTCATGGCTTGGAGGAAAACGATGCCGCCTTGCCGGAGTTTGTGGTAACTTTGTTGATTAAGGCAATAAAAAGCAACGCAAATTCTTCCCTGGTTGAGTTTTCCAGTGTGCATCTGAACAAGCTTGGCAGCAGGGACTTGAAATATCTGAATATTTTTGCGGAAGGTGTTATTCAGCTTTTGCAGAGATTGCTGCTTATGACTTCGGAAAAGGTGGATTTGCATATTATCTATGCACGGCGGGTGAGCAATGAGGCAAGTGAAAAGGCAGGCTATGGCATCTATCTTACCAATGAAGAATATAATGTGCGCATCAGGGAACGCATCTTTTTGCGCCTGGCCAGGTTTTCCCGTGCCGCCAGAGACAGGGTGGCTGTTTCCCTGCAGCAGGGGGATGCAAACAATGATGTGGAACTGATGCTGGCGGATGCCGTAAATACAGTGCTGCGGGGCAAGCGCAATCTCTTTGCGCCTGACCAGCTGGCAAAAGCTGGTAAGCTGCCTATCATGCGGTTTGAGGCTCTTGAGGATGATGCCTGGAGCCTGGTGTGCAAGTATCTTGAGTCCAATCAGCTGGCAGAGGCGTTGCTGGCATGGTTTGTTGATTATTATGAGGATGCATGCCATCAGGCGCATCAAAATGAGTTTTATGAGCTTTTGGAGCGCAAAATCAGGGATGTGGGGCGTGATGGCATGCAGAGGCAGCATGAGATATTGTCACAGCAGCTGAATAATATGGCAATCAACAGGGATTTTGCGAGAACAGAAAAGCTGTTGCATCGGTTGCAGGATGAATACCTGACATTTTTGCAGGCAAGGCAGCTTGATTCGGTGTGGTTTAAGTTCGACCTTTATTTCCATGCCCTGACATATTATTCCCATCTGGGCAGGCACAGGGATGCCAGAGCTGCTATAGAAGTGTGCAACAGCCTGCTGGGCAGCCTGCCATCCTCCTGGGAGATGGTGGATTATTATATTTCCTACCGGCTGCGCCTGGCAGAGTATTACAAGGACAATTTTGATTTTTGCGAGGCAATGAAGGTGCTGTCAGGACTTGAAAAGCTGCTGTGTGATACGCTTGAGGTAATGGGAATGGTGGATGAATTGGGCATGTTTGCCGGTAATCTGACATCGGACAGCCTGGGCAAGGTCTACAATTCCATGACGGCTGCTCTGAGCTGCATGGAGCGCAGCGAGGAAAATTATGACCGGGGCATGTCTTGCAGCGAATTGGCGCTCAGGCACAAGCCGGATAATCGCAGCAGGGTCGGGTTGTCCACGGCTGCCCTGGCATGCCATTATGGCCATATTGCAAAGGCCCTGGAGTATTTATATATGGCATTTGATGTTGAGGATTCTGCTGATGGTGCACATAAGCTGGCAGTGCTGCTGGAACGAATTTTGCCTGTTAATTATGGCAGCATTTTTGCACTCAGGGTGTATGCAGATATTATGGCTGGGGCTGTGGAGCATGACAGGGGACTGGCAGATTCCATGTATGAGGCATTGAAGCAGGCTGATTGCATGGAGGCTGTTCTTGCCATGCCGGATTATCCTGCCAATGTAGTTCTGTGGAAGTATGCTGTCTACAGGATGTGCAGCGGACTGAAGGGTAGTGAGGCGGCGGCAAGAAAATCATTGGAGATAGCTTATGCCCATATTGAAAATATTACTATTTACATGCAGGGACTGGCTGCCCAGGCGGATTTTGCCGCCTGCACACGGAGCAAAAATTCCTATGCCAATGAATTGAATGATTTGCAAATGCATGTGCAGGCTGTATTGGCACAGCCTGATTTGCCGGAAGCTGTACTGCGTGTCGCAAATGATTTTGCCTGCAAGATTTCCAGCCTGGAGGGAGACTCCGTGGAAGCGAGGCAGGTATTGCGGGAGGCTGCGTCATCAATTCCTGTCTTGTGAGGAAGAAATCATATCTGGCAAAGCCCAGGAGCGATAATAATTGACTGCTGGAGATTGTTATGATAAAATTAACTCAGAGTGAGGGCTGCTGTGAACCGTGAAAAATGGCAGTCGTAAGTTGAATATTTTCGTGGACTAAAGGAAGCCTTTGTTGCAGGGGCTTGCGGATTGTTTTTCGGCTTTTGGGAAACAGTGTCCACGAAATATTTGGCGGTTTTTGCGAAAAGCAGCCGCTTGAGATAATTTTTAGTTTTAACCCCAACATTCCCGTTGGTTCACCGGGGATGCAATTGTGCACAGGGAAATGCCGCGTGCGGCATTGAAACGCAAGCAGTGTATAGAAAATGTTGACAAGGTAGCAAAATTGTGCACAGGGACATGCCGCGTGCGGCATTGAAACAAGTATTTTTTTAATACATTTATTGCCTTCTTCTTATTGTGCACAGGGAAATGTCGCGTGCGGCATTGAAACCCCCAAATATCCCCGACTGTACCTGTAAAGCTCGTAATTGTGCACAGGGAAATGCCGCGTGCGGCATTGAAACTTTACATCATAAGGTGA